>JAYUYW010000080.1:0-2609 GCA_043752325.1 Rhodanobacteraceae bacterium
ATTTCCACACCGTCTCCAGCACCAGCGGCTGCGCGGTGGCGGTCGGATGCAAGCCATCGGCCTGCATGAATGACGGGTCCAGCGCGACGCCGTCGAGCAGGAACGGGACCAATGGCAGCTTGAATTGCTTCGCCAAGCCCTGATACATGGTCCGCAGGCGGTCGCGGTATTGCGGGCCGTAGTTAATTGGAATCTCGATGCCGATCAACAACACCTTCGCGCCCGCCTTGCGGCTGCGTTCGATGATGGTCGTGAGGTTGCGGGTTGGCTCGTCAATAGGCAATCCACGCAAGGCGTCGTTGGCACCGAGTTCGACAAGTACCAGCGCGGGTTTGTACTCGGCCAACAAGGCGTCGAGTCGCGCAAGACCGCCGGACGAGGTTTCGCCACTGATTGATGCATTGACAACGTTTCTTCCTTGCGATTGCTTGGTCATGCGTTCGTTGAGCAGGCTTACCCAACCCGATTCAACCGGTATCCCGTAGGCTGCCGACAGCGAATCGCCGAGTACAAGAACGGGACGCGCGCCGGTTTGCGCAGCGGCATTCGAGATACCGAACAGCAACATCAACAACAAGGTTCCACGCAGCATGAATACAGACACCGGGGTCATCCTTCGGGCAGACAAGGTTAGCAAATCGGTCGACGGCCCCGACGGGAGGCTGACGATACTCGACGGCGTCAGTCTGTCACTTGAACGCGGTGCCAGCTTGGCCATCGTCGGTGCATCCGGATCGGGCAAGACGACCTTGCTAGGCTTGCTTGCCGGTCTGGACACGCCAACCAGCGGCGGTGTTTTCCTGTCCGGCGAGCGACTCGACACGCTTGACGAAGAGGAACGAGCGCGGCGGCGGCGCAAGCAGGTTGGTTTCGTTTTCCAGTCGTTTCACCTGTTACCGGCATTGAATGCGATTGAAAACGTGATGCTGCCGTTGGAACTGGACGGTGCCGACGACGCGCGCGAACTTGCGAAAAAAGCGTTGGCCGAAGTGGGGCTCGGGCAACGCCTGCACCACTATCCGCACCAGCTTTCTGGTGGCGAGCAACAGCGCGTCGCTTTGGCACGCGCGTTCGTGCATTCGCCTGGCATGCTGTTCGCCGATGAGCCGACCGGCAATCTCGACCAGCGCACTGGCGCGGCGGTCACCGATCTGCTGTTCGGATTGAATCGCGAATACGGCACCACGCTGGTGCTGGTCAGCCACGACCAGCGCCTGGCGGATCGTTGTGAGTCGTCGATCAACTTGCGCGAAGGCAAGATCATAGAGACCGTCGAATGAAGCCGGTGCAGTTCGCGGCGCGCAGTCTCAAGCGCGAATTTCGCCATGGTGAGCTGGCCACGCTGGGCTTCGCCTTGGTGCTCGCGGTTGCCGCACTGGCTGCGGTCGGCACGCTGGCCAGCCGAGTCGAAAAAGCCATTCTGGCGTCGGCTTCCGAACTGATCGGTGGCGACCTCGGCATACGGTCGCGCAGCCCATTGCCAGAGTCCCTGGCTCAACGAGCAAAACAGGCCGGCTTGGCCAGCAACACATTCGTTGAATTCGCCAGCGTGGTATTCGCCGGCGATGCCAACCAGTTCGTCGAGATCCGCGCCACCGACCGGGCATTTCCTTTGCGCGGTGAACTGGCCGTCCGCGATGCCACAGGCCACGAACGCGTCGTCCAGGGACCGGCCAGCGGTGAGGTCTACGTCGATCCGCGCGTGCGCGCTACGCTCAAGCAGCCACTCGGTGGAACCTTGCAACTGGGCGGACGCGACCTGCGTATCGCCGGCGAAGTCATTCGTTCGCCCGATGGCGGCGAAGCCTTCACGTTCGCGCCGCGGGTGCTGATGGCGTTGGCCGATGCGCAAGCGAGCGGATTGCTCGCTCCCGGCAGCCGCGCCAGTTACCGGCTGATGTTGGCCGGCCCAGCCGCTGCGATCGAACGCTATGCCGACGCGGTCAAGCCCGACCTGCCGAAGAACGCGCAACTGGTGACGCTGGAAAGCGCCCAGCAGAACCTGCGCACCGCGTTTGATCGTGCTGAAGGTTTCCTGCGTCTGGCTGCGTTGCTCGCTGCTTTGTTGGCCGGTATTGCTGTCGCACTCGCGGCGCAGCGATTTGCGCGCCGCAAAGTCGAAGAGGTCGCAGTGCTTCGCTGCCTTGGCGCCAGCCGCAACGAAATCACGCTGGCATTGATCCTTGAATTGACGCTGCTGGCCTTACCTGCCTGCCTCATTGGGCTGGCTCTCGGCTTGGGTTTGCAGCAGGCGGCTTTCGCTTTCGCGAGTGACTTGTTGCCCGGTGCGGCGCCAGCCATCCCGTTTGGCCCCGGCCTCTCAGCCATCGCAGTTGGATTGGCAGTATTGCTTGGCTTTGCGCTGCCGCCGTTGCTGCGTCTCCGCGAAGTGGAACCGATGCGTGTGTTCCGCAAGGAAATGGAGGGCAAGTCACGTCGATTCGATCTCTTGTATCTACTCCCCGTCGCGGTCGGCGGATTGCTGATTGTGCTGCAGGCTGGAAATCTTCGGCTTGCTGGAACATTGGCGTTAGGTCTTGCTGGCGTGGCCATCGCAGCGTTGCTGCTCGGCTTGCTGTTGATACGCGTGCTGCGAACCAGCGGTCAGA
>JAYUYW010000081.1:0-2592 GCA_043752325.1 Rhodanobacteraceae bacterium
ACCTGGGTCGAACCGGATGACGAAATCGCGGCCGGACACTGGTCACGAGAATCCGCTGACGACGCGTTTATCCACGCTGCTCAAGCGGCGGAAGCACAGTAACCGTCCAGCCAACCCACCTTCCCACTTCGCCCGGCACGCTGCAGTCTCGCGCATTTCGGCGAGGAGTTGGACATGGACAGGGCATCGAAGGCAGCGTTGTGGTCGAAGCGGGTGCGGGCTTTTGAGCGCAGCGGGCTGAGGCGGCGGGAGTGGTGTGATCGCCACGGTGTGGCAGTGGCGACGCTGGACTACTGGCGGTATCGATTGCGGACGGCGTTGCCGATGTCGCAGGCGTTGGTGCCGATTGTGATTGCCGACTCGCTTTCGACTCGAAGTGTTGCTTTGCCCGGTGTGATCGAACTGGAGTTCGCCGGCGTGCGCATGCGCGCGGATGCCGGCGTGGATGCCACCTGGTTGTGTAGTGTGCTGCGCGGATTGCGCTGATGTTGCGGCCGACGGGATTGTGGCTGGCGCTGCAGCCAATCGATTTGCGCTGCGGCATGGATCGGTTGTTGGTCTTGGTGCAGACGCAGTTTGCGCGCGATGGCTTTGACGGCGCGGCCTATGTGTTCCGCAATCGCGCGGGTTCACGATTGAAACTCGTGTGCGCGGATGCGCAGGGCGTGTGGTTGTGCACGCGCCGATTGCACCGCGGATCGTTCGTCTGGCCGCGTGCCGATGCGACGCTGTTCGCATTGAGTTCGGCCCAGTTCGAGTGGTTGATTGCGGGTGTGGATTGGCAGCGTTTATCAGCACGAATGGCGGACATTCCGCGGCTGCTTTGAGTGCATCGTCATGCCGGCAAAAAGCTATACGCAGCAACGGTTTCAGCGGTTTTATGTGGCTATCATCGCGGCATGTATTTAGCCGATCTCAGCGCCATTACCGATATCGACGAATTGCGTCAGGTGGCGACGCAGATGCTTGCCAGTCAGGCGACCGAGATCAGCAAACGCGATGCCGAGATCCGCTTCAAATCCGCGAAGCTCGAAAAGCTGACGTACATGCTTGCCGTGTTGCGGCGTGCGCAGTTCGCAGCGCGCTCGGAGAAGTTTGATCCGACGCAGCAGACCTTGTTCGACGAGGCCGTGGCTGAAGAAATCGCTGCGATCGAATGCGAGATTGAAGCGCTGACGCCACCAGTGAAGCGCGAGCGTACGCAGCCGAAGCGCCAGCCGCTGCCGGCCGAGTTGCCGCGCGTGGAAACCCGCATCGAGCCGCCGTCGTGCGTCTGCGGTGAATGTGGCGGTGATCTGCAGCACATCGGCGACGAGATCAGCGAAAAGCTCGACATCGAGCCGATCAAGTTTGTCGTGCAGAAGACCATTCGCCCGAAGTACACCTGCCGCGCGTGCGAGACGATCGTCACGGCGCCGACATTGCCCGCCATCATCGAACGCAGCATCGCGAGCCCGGGCCTGCTGGCGCACGTGTTGACCAGCAAGTTTGTCGATCATCTGCCGCTGTACCGGCAATGCGAGATGCTCAAGCGCAGCGGCGTCGAACTGTCGCGCTCGACCTTGTCGAGCTGGGTTGGCGCCTGCGGCTTCGCGCTACAGCCTCTGGTCGATGCCTTGCGCAAACAGTTGCACGGTTCCAGCGTGATCCACGCCGACGAAACGCCGGTGCGCATGCTCGATCCCAAAGCCGGGCGCGGCAAGAGCAAGGCCACCTACCTGTTTTCCTATCGACGCGGCGAGATCGACGAGCCGCCGATCATCGTCTTCGACTTTGCGACCAGTCGCAGCGGTTCGCATGCGCGCGCGTTCCTCGCCGACTATGGCGGCGCGCTCGTCGTCGACGACTACGCCGGCTACAAGCATCTGTTCCAGCAGACCCCGATGCGCGAACTCGCGTGCTGGGCGCATGCGCGCAGGAAATTCTTCGACCTGCACGCCGCCAACAAGAGCGAGATCGCAAAGGACGCGCTCACGCGCATCGCCGATCTCTACGTGGTCGAAGGCGAAGCCAAATCATTCGACGCCAGCGCGCGTAAGGATCACCGCGAACGACATGCGCGGCCACGCATCGAGCAACTCTTCGCCTGGCTCACCCGATTGCGCCCGAGCATCAACAGCGCCTCGGCCACCGCCAACGCGGTCGATTATCTGCTGCGCAGAAAACCCGCGTTCATCGCCTACCTCGACGACGGCCGCTTCCCGATCGACAACAACCCGGTCGAGAACGCCATCCGCCCCGTGGCACTCGGACGCAAGAACTGGCTCTTCATCGGATCCGAAGATATGGGCCACCGCACCGCCAACCTCATGAGCCTGATCCAGACCGTGAAGGCCAACGGCCACGATCCGCACGCCTACCTGCGCGACGTGCTCATGCGACTGCCGACGCAGTTGAACAGCCGCATCGGCGAACTGCTGCCGCATACTTGGCAGCCGGCCGCCGCATAATCACGACGCTCGATCTCGGGCAAGGTGGGTTGGCTGGACGGTTACGAAATATCGACACTTGCCGCAATAATCCGGCATGAGCAAGCACAAGATTCACACCGGCATCAGCGGCAGTCCGTTTCTGGTCGACGTCGGGATTCAC
>JAYUYW010000082.1:0-15974 GCA_043752325.1 Rhodanobacteraceae bacterium
CAGCTTGCTGCGTGGGGATTCGCCGTCGAAGCAGTGGCGCTCGACGAGATCGAAAAGGCTGGTGGCAGCTTGCGCTGCTGCGTTGCGGAAATTTTTTGACGTTGTCGGCTTCGTTGCCAGTGCAAGATGATTGAGTCGACCAACAATAGTTATTCGTCAGTCCTGCGCAGGCAGAGGTGATCTTCAACCGCCGAAGGGTGGTCAATCCGTTCTGATTTTTCCGTTCTTGCGCGGTGTGAGGAATATAGACACGGATTCGTGCATGTACAGGAATGATGAAGTGATAGGTATCGGGCACTTCTACGAAGCATAGTGGGCCGCGAAGTCGACGTTCTCACGGGACAGTCTTATTCATCCCCGTTATGAGTTCAGCCCGAATTCAATGCGTGGCCGCAAGACTTCAACCGTCCCCGATGGTCCGCGAGCCAAATTAGTCCGATGTGATGCGAAGCTTCTTTCGACGCCGAACCGTGTTCGCCCTTTTTCTAGCGGCGATGTTCGTCGTGAATGCCATTCCTTATGCACACGCCGCTGGCGAAAGCCTGCAAGCGATCATTGATCGCGTCGAGCACGACAACGATTGCAAGGTGCTTTCGGTGCAACCGATGGTGCACGACGGACGCACGATTTACGTCATCAAGATGCTGACCAAAGACGGTCGCGTAAAAGTTGTTCAGGTTCGCGCCAGCGACTAAACGGTATTGATAGCCCATCCATTGATGCACCCACAGGAGATTTCCGATGCGCGTACTGCTGGTTGAGGATGAGGCACCCCTGCGCGAGACGCTTGCGGCGCGATTGAAGCGCGACGGATACGCCGTTGATGCCGCTGGCGACGGCGAAGAAGGCCTGTACATGGGCCGCGAAGTACCGTTCGATGTCGCCATCATCGACCTTGGCCTGCCCAAGCTGTCGGGCATGGATCTGGTCAAGCAACTGCGCGAGGCCGGCCAGAGTTACCCGATCCTGATCCTGACTGCGCGCTCTTCGTGGCAGGACAAAGTGCAGGGTTTGAAGAACGGTGCAGACGACTATCTGGTCAAACCGTTCCATGTTGAGGAACTGTTGGCCCGGATGAACGCCCTGGTTCGACGCGCGAGCGGTTGGTCGCGGCCCGTATTGCAGTGTGGCCCGGTCATGCTTGACACCACGGCGCAAACGGTCAGCGTCAATGGTGCCGGAGTAGACCTGACCAGCTACGAGTACAAGGTGCTCGAATACCTGATGCTGCACGCCGGTGAGCTTGTGTCCAAGGCCGACCTCACCGAACACATCTACCAGCAGGATTTCGACCGCGATTCCAACGTGCTGGAGGTCTTCATCGGACGCCTGCGTCGCAAGCTGGACGCTGATAATGAGATCAAGCCGATTGAAACTGTGCGCGGTCGTGGCTACCGATTTGCCTTGGAGCGAACCGACAGCCCGGAAGCGGAAGCCGTCGCTAACGCCTGACCGATCGGCGCGCCTTCACCATGAGGCAGCCCTGGTCGCTGCAAACGCGGTCTCTTGCCGCCGCCATCATTACGCTGGCGGCGTTTCTGGGTCTCGCGTTTTTTGCACTCAATCGCGCTTACTACGACGCGGCGGAAAAATCGCTGCGTGATCGCTTGCAAGGCTACGCGCTGGCCTACATGGCGGGTTCCGATCCGATGCGCAGTGGAGAGGTGATTCCTCCCGAAGTGGGCCCAGACCCACGTTTCGACCGGCCCACGCGCAGTGGTCTTTACGCCAGCATGGTCGGCACCAAGGTACGTGATCGCAAGGAAGGGCAATGGCGCTCGCCATCCGCACGCAATCGTGATTTGCCGTTTAGCGCGCAACTGGATCCCGGCGAAGTCCGTTTTTCCGGTCCGGTCACTACCGCCGAAGGCGACCTGTTCGTGTTTTCGCAGGGCACTGCCTGGATCATGGCCAATGGCGATGAAGTGAAAATCACGTTCAATGTCGCGGAGGACGTCGCCGGCCTCGAAGCGGTGGTGCAGGTTTATCGCAACACTTTGCTGGCGTGGTTTATCGGCTTGGGTGCGGTGTTGCTGCTGTTGCTCCTGGTGTTGCAACGCTGGACGTTGCTACCGCTGCGCAAGATGGAGCACGAACTAACGCGCGTGAAACAGGGCAAGCAGGAGCGCATGAGTGGCCACTATCCCGGTGAAGTCGCCGGCATAACCGAAAGCTTCAACGGTTTCATCGATGGCGAAAGGGAGCGTCTCGGACGCTACCGCAACACTTTATCCGATCTGGCTCACAGTCTGAAGACGCCGTTGGCGGTGATGCGCAGTCAACTGGAATCGCGGGTGAGCGACGAGCAATTGCACAAGACCATGCTGGTGCAGTCGGGACGCATGGAAGATATCGTTGCCTACCAACTTTCGCGCGCCGCCACTTCGGGTCACCAGGCATTTGCCGCACCAATTGGGGTCGCCGAGACCGCAGATGAGCTGGTTAGGAGCCTGGAAAAAGTTTATGCATCCAGGGGCGTGCTCTGCGAATTTGAACTGGAAGACGAAGCCACCTTCCAAGGCGAGAAGGGCGACTTGATGGAACTGCTCGGCAACCTGCTTGAGAATTCGTTCAAATGGGCCAAGCGCCGGGTGCTGTTGAGCGTCCGTCATTGTGCGTTGGATAGCAGCCGCCCGCGCGACCTGTGTTTCATCGTCGAAGACGACGGGCCCGGCATCGAGGAAGATCGCGTCGAACATGTGCTGCAGCGCGGCGTGCGCGGCGACGAACGCGTGCAGGGACACGGCATCGGCCTTTCCATCGTCCAGGACATCCTCAAGGGATACCACGGCGAGTTGATCGTCGGACGCTCGGAAACACTGGGTGGCGCGCGTTTCGAGGTGCGCGTCGGTTCCCGCGTCTAGGGATGCTCTGATCAACTCCGCACGGTTCAGCCCAACATGGAGTTCAAACGAGGATGCCCGCTTCAGAACTTCAGGTTGACACCGAGTGTGTAAGCGCGCGGGGAGCCCGGAGTGATGTTGTTGTTGTTGTGCGCCGATGCGTAATAACGCTTGTCAGCCAGGTTCTCGACGTTGAGCTGTAACTGAAGCCGGTCATTGAGCTTGTAGAACACCGCGCCATCGAAGCGGGTGAAGCCGGCCAAGGTGACGGTGTTGTCGGTCGAGGTGTAAATACTGCCGCGATAGATGACACCCAATCCTGCGCCCCACTTCTCAGCGAAATCGTAGCGGTTCCATAGCGATGCACTATGGCGCGGCAGTTGCGCCAGGGTAGCGCCCTTGCGGGAGCTGGCCGACTGGGTCTTGGTCAGTTCGCCACGCTGGTAGGCGTAGCCGCCCATCACGCTCCAAGCTTCGGTCAACTGTCCGCTGAGTCCCAACTCAAAACCCTCGCTGTACTGGCCGTCCACCAGGATCGAACGGCTTGAGTCCACCGGATCGGGCACGATCACGTTGCTGCGGTTCAAGCGATATGCGGCGACGGTGACCGACAGGTTCGGACGCACGTCCCACTTGGCCCCGACTTCATGGTTGGTGAAGGATTCCGGTTCCAGCGCCTGATTGGTCAGCGACAGTGAGGCCAATTGTTCGCCTGCGCGAGGCAGGAACGAGCGTCCGTAGCTGGCGTAAATCGAGATCGGCTCGACAGGCTTGTATATCAGCCCCGCCCTTGGCGATAGCAGGATGTCGGTACTGGTAAATACCGCGCCGGTGCGGTTGTTGCGTAAATCCACGTCAAAGCGGTCAAAGCGAACGCCGATCACCGCCTGCCAGTGCGGGGAGAAGACCATCTGGTCCTGCAGGTAGATTGCCGCACCCTTGGCAATCCCCGATCTGTCGACACCACTCGCGCCGGGCAGGAAGGTTACTGGCTGATAGGTCGTAGGATTGGTCACTGGTACCAGCACTGACGTCGCTGTTGGACCGGCATCGGCGAAATACCCGATCAGCCGCCGGTTGTCGGTCTCCTGGCGGGACAATTCCGCGCCCACCAGCAAGCCATGCGTGATAGAGCCCGCGCTCATGTCGAACGTTAGGTCAGTCTGATTGACCAGGTTCTCGCGGACGGTAGCGTCGTTGTAGGCCGAAATCGACACCTGGCTGCCATCGGCGGTGACTGCGCCCGGATACACGTTCTGGTAGACCTTGTCGTAGTCGGCCCAACGTGTCTGGTTTCGCAGCGTGACACCACCGCCGAGTGCGTGGTCGATCACCGCGTTGAACGCGTTGACACGGGTCTGGCTCGGGCTCAGAACCGGGTTGCCGAAAAACGTCGAAACACCGGTGTCGACTGGCCGTCCCCGGAACGAGGGAATGCCCCGGTCCGCGATGCGATCATCGCGGAAATGCTCGTAGCCGAGCGTGGCCGAGGTGTTCTCTCCCAACTGGATCAACGCCGTGGGGTTGGCCCCATAGCGCTTCACCGACACGCCGTCGCGATAGCTGTCCGAGTCCTCAACCATCGCGGTCACCCGAAACGCGGCGCTGTCGTCGGTGGCTCGGCCGAGGTCGACAGTGCCGCGTCTGCGGCCGAAGGCGCCCAACTGGGCCGACACTTCGCGGTGCTCTTCACCATCGGCTTGTTTGGTCACGCGGTTGATAACTCCGCCAGACCCGCCACGACCGAAGATCATGCCGCTGGCACCTTTAAGCGCTTCGACTTGGTCGATATTGTAGAGGTCGCGGAAGTACTGCACGTCGTCGCGAATGCCGTCGATAAAAAAATCGGCGGTCGAACTGTTGCCTCGGAAGATCGGAGCATCGCGATTGCCTTCGCCTTGGGCGATGCCGATGCCCGGCACATAGCGCACGACATCCCCTATCCCAAGCATCGCCTGATCGCGGATCAGCTGCTGCGTCACGACCGTAATTGCCTGCGGCACATCGCGTAGCGGCGTGTCGGTCTTGGTTGCCGTCCGGGTGCGCTCCGCGCTATACGCGGGATATCGGGTCCCGCGTACTTCGACGGTGCCCATTTTTGCGGGCGAAGGTGAAGCTGCGTCCGCGCTAAGCTCCGCGTCAGTTGTAACGGAAGGTGCGGCCCAGGCCAACGTGGCAATGACGTACGACAAAGCGACGCTGAGCGGGGTTAGACGCATTAAACGGGAACGCATGGTTAGATCCAGAAGCTACCGACTGGTCGGCGACGAGAGAATAGTAATGCGAGCGATTCTCATTTACAAATCGAAGGCTTATTGGACGCGCACGAAAGTTGACCCAACTCCCGACCAACGGGAGTGCCGAACTCGAACCACGGCAAATTCGTTAACCGCGGAAAAACACGCATCCCCGAGGACACGCGCCTGATTTCGCTCGACTTTTCGCCTGATCCAGGAAGCGGGTTCGGGGCTGTCATGGTGTAAAGTGCGCGGCCCGCCAATGGCGGATTCCCTGGCTGCCTGGCATCACCGATGACGGAACGCGAAATTCCGCTGTGTGTCGACTTGGACGGCACGTTGCTGCGATCGGACCTTCTGGTCGAATCGGCGCTGGGTCTTTTCAAGCGCAACCCGTTGTATTTCTTCGCGATGTTTGCCTGGCTGCTGCGCGGTAAGGCGGCCTTGAAGCATCAGATCGCCAGCCGTTACCAGCCAGACTTCAGCAGCCTTCCGTGGGACCAGCGCGTGATCGATTTGCTGCGCGCCGAGCATGGCGAGCGCGAACTTATCCTGTGCACTGCGTCGGACCAACGCTATGCCGACGCGATCAGCGAGGAACTGGGCATTTTCGACAAGGCTTACGGCAGTAGCGCCACGCACAATATGGAAGGCCGCAACAAAGCCGCGCATTTGGTCGAAATATACGGCGAACGCGGCTTCGACTACGCCGCAAATAGCAGCACCGATCTCGCAGTCTGGGAACACGCCCGCCGCGCGTATTTGTTCAACGCCAATCCCGGCGTGGTTCGCGCAGCCGGAAAGGTCGCCAAGGTCGCCAGCGTCGTCCCAAACGAGCCGGCCGGTCCGCGCGTCTGGCTCCGTGCGCTGCGGATACACCAGTGGTTGAAAAACCTGCTGGTGATCCTGCCGTTGTTGACGGCGCACCGATTGATGGACCCGACCGCATTGCGCGAGGCCGTCATCGCATTCTTCGCATTCGGGCTGTGCGCATCCGGCGTCTACGTGCTCAACGACCTGCTCGACCTGGGGTCGGATCGCCGCCACCCGCGGAAGCGCACGCGGGCGTTCGCGGCCGGAACGCTGCCGGTGTTGCACGGCGTATTCATCGCGCCACTGCTGACGTTGTTCGCGTTTGCACTGGCGATCACCATCCTTCCGGTTGGATTCGTCATCACCTTGCTGGTCTACAACCTGGCGACGCTGGCCTATTCATTCGGCGTGAAGCGCGTCGTCATGCTCGACACCGTGGTGTTGGCCGGTCTTTACACCTTGCGCATCATCGCGGGCACGCTGGCGATCGGCTCGGAGATTTCGTTCTGGCTGCTCGCGTTCTCGATGTTCGTTTTCCTCAGCCTCGCCATGCTCAAGCGTTGCACCGAATTGAAAATCGTAGCGGATGCCGGCGGCGGTGGCGCAGGTGGTCGTGGCTACCACAGCGAAGACCTGCCGATCGTGCAGTCGCTCGGCACCGCCAGCGGCTATATCAGCGTGCTGGTCCTTGCGCTCTACATCAACAGCAGCGTCAGTGAATCTCTGTATCGCAACGCCAACTGGCTGTGGTTGTTGTGCCCGCCGTTTCTGTACTGGATCAGCCGCATCTGGGTGATCGCGCATCGCGGCCAGATGCACGACGATCCGGTCGTCTTCGCCGTCAGTGACCGCGTCAGCCAGGTCGTGCTGTTGGTGATGGCGACCATCGCGATTGCGGCGATCTGACTATGGCGTTGATAGAGAAATCGGATTTGATCGTATTGACCGGTGCGGCGGGCCTGGTCGGCCAGAACCTGATCGTCGAGATGAAGGCGCAGGGATACAGCAATCTCGTCGCCATCGACAAGCACGAGTACAACCTCGACCTGCTCGCAAATCTGCATCCCGACGTACGTACCGTTCATGCCGATCTTGCCGAACACGGCGATTGGGAAAAGGTATTCGCCGGTGCTGCCTGCGTCGTGCAACTGCATGCGCAGATCACTGCCAAGGAAACGGCCACCTTCGTGCGAAACAACATAGACGCCACCAACTGCGTCCTTGAGGTCTGCAGGAAGCATCAGACACCGTGGCTGGTCCATATCAGCTCGTCAGTGGTCAATTCAGTCGCGGTCGACGACTACACCGATACCAAACGTGCGCAGGAAAAACTGGTCGCGGAAAGCGGTCTAGCGCATTGCGTGTTGCGTCCGACGCTGATGTTCGGCTGGTTCGATCCCAAGCACCTTGGCTGGCTGTCGCGCTTCATGGCGAAGACGCCTGTGTTCCCGATTCCGGGCGATGGCAAGTACATGCGCCAACCGTTGTACGAGCGCGACTTCTGCCGTTGCATCGTGCGCTGCATCGAAGCCCAACCTGCCGGCGCGGTGTTCGATGTCTGCGGGGACACTCGCATCGACTACATCGACATCATTCGCACCATCAAGCGGGTGAAGGGTCTGCACACACTGATCGTGAGAATTCCCTTCGGCCTGTTCCGCGCGCTGCTCAAGCTGTATGCAATGTTCAGCGGCAAACCACCGTTCACCGCCGCGCAATTGAAAGCGCTGGCTGGCGGCGACGAATTCACCGGTGTCGATACGCAAACCACGTTTGGCGTGACCCAGACGCCATTCGAAGATGCCGTGCGCGAAAGCTATTGCGATCCGCGCTACTCCGGCATCGTGCTGAAACGATGAGACCTCAATGAAGTCACTGAAATACGCCGTCATCGGCTCCGGCCCAATGGGCATGATGAGCGCGCTGGAGCTACTCAAGGCAGGCCAGAGCGTCGACATCTACGAACGCGATGATCGCATCGGCGGCATGTCGGCCGCGTTCGATTTCGATGGCCTGGAGATCGAGCGCTACTACCACTTTGTCTGCAAGACCGACTACCCGCTGTTCGAATTGCTGCGCGACATGAAACTTGAGGATCGCCTGCATTGGACCGACACCAAGATGGGCCTGTTCAGCGCCGGTAGGCTCTACAAATGGGGCACTCCGCAAGCGTTGCTCACGTTCGACCGCATCAGTTTCATCGACAAGATTCGCTACGCGTTGCACGTGATGTGGACCAAGAACATCAGCGACTGGCGCAAGCTCGACAAGGTCGTCGCCATCGACTGGCTCAAGCACTGGCTCGGCGAGCGCAACTACAAAGTTCTCTGGCATCGCTTGTTCGAGCTGAAGTTCTACGACAAGAGCGATCAGTTGTCCGCCGCATGGCTGGGCACACGGATAAAGCGCGTCGCGCTGTCGCGTCGCAACCTATTCATCGAATCGATGGGCTATCTCGACGGTGGTTCAGCGGTGTTGCTGGAAGCGATGCGCGAACGCATCGTGGCGCTCGGTGGGCGGATCCACTTGAGTTCCGGCATCAACCAGGTCGTCGTCGACAACGGCAAGGTTTCGGCGGTGCGCGTCAACGGCGTCGATCAACCGGTTGATCGCGTCATCAGCACCGCGCCGATCCAGTATGTGCCGAAGATGGTCCCCGACTTGCCCGAGTCGTTCGCCGAACAAATTCGCAGCATCGAGAACATTCCGGTCGTCTGCGTGATCCTGAAACTTCGCCAGCCGCTTAGCGAAAATTTCTGGATGAATATCTGCGACGACAGCATCGAGATTCCCGGCGTCATCGAGTACAGCAACTTGAATCCCTGCGGTGGCACGTCGATTGTCTACGCACCTTTCTACATGCCAAAAACGCATCCGAAGTACGCGCGCGACAACGCCGCTTTCATCGAGGAAACGCTAGGCTATCTCGGCCAGCTCAATCCTTCATTCCAGCGCAGCTGGGTGCTGGCCAGCCACTGCCATCGCTACGAATTCGCGCAGACGCTGTGCCCGCCCGGTTTCTACGACAAGCTGCCGGCGATGCGAACGCCGGTCCCCGGCTTCTTCATGGCCGACACCAGTTACTACTACCCCGAAGATCGCTCCATCTGCGAAAGTGTGCGCGTCGGCAAGACGCTCGCCTACGTTGCCATGGAAGATCAGGAACCCAAATGACCGACCACGAACTGCGACTCGACAAGCTCTACAGTCAGCGTTTTCCCGACAGCGAGCTGAAGAACAAGCACGCCATCTGGCAGGTGCTCTGCACGGACTTTTTCAGCCGGTATGTGAAGCCGAACGATACCGTGGTCGACATCGGTGCCGGCTACTGCGAATTCATCAACAACATCGAAGCGAAGGAAAAAATCGCGGTTGATCTCAACCCAGACGTGCATCGATTCGTCGCACCTGGCGTGCGCGTCATCAACGATTCCTGCACTGCCATTGCCCATCTTGACGCGGACAGCGCCGATGTCGTGTTCATGAGCAACTTCCTCGAACATTTGCCGAGCAAGCAGATGGTGCTCGATACGTTCAAGGAAGCGCATCGCATCCTGCGCGTTGGTGGTCGTATCGTCATTCTGCAACCCAATATTCGTTTTCTCTACGCCGAGTATTGGGACTATTTCGACCATCACACCGCGCTGTCCGATCGCAGTCTGGTTGAAGGCCTGCAACTGACTGGCTTTACGCCGACGGTCGTGATTCCGCAGTTTCTGCCGTATACCACCAAAAGTCGTTTGCCGCAGGCGCCGTGGCTGGTGAAGCTCTACATCAAGATTCCGCTGGCCTGGAAGTTTCTCGGCAAGCAGGCCGTCGTCGTCGCCGAAAAGACGGCTTGAATGATGGCGGCACGTTCGGGGATGGTGTCGCGGCAATTCATCGGCTTCGTGGTGGTCAGCGGATTCGCTGGCCTCGCCAATTTCGGATCGCGCTTTCTTTTCAGTCTCGCCATGCCTTACGCGGCAGCGATCTGCGCTGCGTTCGTCGTCGGCTTGACGACGGCGTTTGTTTTGAACCGGCGTTTTATCTTCCTGGGTTCCAAGCAATCGACGAAGTCGCAGGCGTTGCGCTTCCTTCTGGTCAATCTCGCGGCCTTGTTGCAGACGCTCGCGATCAGCCTGCTATTGGCCCATTGGCTACTACCGTTGCTCGGCTGGCACTGGCATCCTGAAGCCATCGCCCATGCCATCGGTATCGCGGCGCCCGCCATCACCAGCTACCTCGCACACAAGCACTGGACGTTTTCATGAGACAGAGCAGCTTCGAAAAACCTGTCGATGAAAGCAGCGCCGGCTTGATCACCGTGACCAATTCGTCTGCTCGGCGTGATCGAAGCGATCTCCACGATCGCATTGGCGCGTGGCTGGTGGCCTTGACCGCATTCGTTTGCTGGTATCAGCGAGGTGGCCCGCCATCGGGCGTCAGTCTGGAAACCTCGTGGTTCGACCCGCTCATGCGCGGCTTCACGCACGGCTGGCAGTGGGGTTCTGACATCATCTACACCTATGGGCCACTGGGATTCCTGACCCCATACATCACGTGGAGCGCGGAAACAGGGGCCGCATTCCGCGTCGGCCAGATTTTCCTCTGCACCTTGTGGGCACTGATGGCGTTTGCATTTGCGCGGGGGCTTGGGACGCTTCGACAACTGCTGCTCGTACTCGCGATGCTTGCGTTCTACCCGTTGCTGACCATGGACATTGGCTGGAATGTGCCATTTGTTTTTGCCGTGGTGCTGATCTACCGGATGGTCGACGAATCGCCGCTGGGTGCGCACCGAACGGCGTGGTACATGACGATCATCTTGCTGCTCGGCGTGCTCGCGATGGTCAAATTTACCGGTCAGGTGATGTGGGTCGGCGTGATGGGCTATGCGACCTTGCTTGGCTTGCAACGGCGCGACTACCGCACGGCATTCATGTTCGGCATCGTCGGTCCGCTCGTCTTCCTGGCGATATGGCTAGTCATCGGTCAATCGATCAGCGGCTTGGGTGCCTACATGGCGACCTCGATTGAAATGAGCGCCGGTTATGGCGCGATGAGCATCAACGGCGGTGCAAGACTGGATGCGGTCGGTATTGGCGTTCTGATGTTACTCGCTGCGAGCATAGTGCTCGGCTTCTGGACGGCGACAGTGCGCAGAAGCTACATATTGGTTGCTACGGCGCTGTTGGTGATGTCTTTCATGGTCTGGAAGGCAGGCTACGTCCGCGCAGACGGCCACGTTGCCATTTTTTTTGGTTCGGCGGCCTTCATTGCACTGGCGTGCCTGTGCTTGCCGCTTGAACGCAGCAGAGCATTCGATCTGGTGCGATGGATCGGCATTGCCGTACTTTCGATCACTTGCCTGATTGCAAGCTACGAGTTTACGGGCTATCAGTGGACGCTGCGTCCCATGGCAGACGCACTGACCAGCCTGTTGCACCCTGCGGCATCCACGGCAGAACGCGTCGCGCAGTCCAGGCAAAGTGCAAACGCTTTCGAGTTGCCTCGAACCAGGGCGCGAGTGGGTGAGAGCAAGGTTGACGTGCTTGGGCATGAGCAGTCGATCGCATTCCGCAACGACCTTGACTACCAGCCTCGACCGATTATCCAGGGATACGCCGCATACACACCATCGCTCGCCCGGATCAACGAAGCATCCATCCTCGATCCCGCGACTGCGCCGGAATACTTGCTGGCAAAGTTGCAGTCGATCGACAACCATCTGCCGACCAGCGAAGATCCGCTCACGGTGCTGGCAGCGCTACGCGGATACCTTCCGGTGGATCTGGAAGGTGGCTACCTCGTGATGCGGCGTACCGGCTGGCCAGTAGCACCGATCAAGGTTCCCGATGCCGCCGATTGGCGCGTGGTTACACTCGGTGCCGATATCGAAATTCCGGCGACGCCGAGCCCCCAAGTTCTTTTTTTCGACGTGCAACTGGGCTTCTGGGCGCGGCTGCGTAGTGCGTTTTTGCGGGAACCTAACCTTCGTGTCGAACTGGCCTTGAACGACGGCAGCACGCAGACGCATTTGCTGGTCCGCAGGCTTGGCCATGCCGGCATGTTGATCTCACCGTTCCTGCTGTCAGAAGGGGATTATCTACTTTGGCACGCCGGCCTCGCCGAGCAACGCGTCATGTCGATGCGCCTCTTGGCCGCGGATCCTGCTGAAATACGCTTGTTCAAACCTCATGTAGCGTACGCATTGCAACCGATCGATCTGCCGCGCGTTCGCGTCGACAAACTCTCCGAAGAGCTGCAACAAATACTCTATCCGGGATTTCATCCCGCGCCGATGCTCGTGCAAAGCGGGCGTGTGGAAGTGGTCACTGAAACCGGTAGAAATGTGCTTTTCACCCATGCGCCGGCGACACTGGAGTTCGCCTTGGCCGCGGGTGAGTGGACCGCCACCGGTTCGTTCGGCCTGTTGAGCAGCGCCTACCAGTGCGAGGTTAGCGACGGCGTCGCGTTGGTTGCCGATCGCGTCGATGCCGGCGGTAATTCGACCCGTCTTTTCTCGCGCCAGATCAACCCGGTCCGCAATCCGGCTGAACGTGGCGCGCTGGACTTTGAGTTCGGCCCATTCCCTATGCAGGATGGCGATCGCATGATCCTGCGTAATGAAATCGGGCTCGCCAGCGATGCCAAGGGTGATTGCGACTGGATGTTCCTGGGACCGGTCAATTTCAAACAAGTGGCTGCAGAACGCGAGAAAAACTGAGGTGCTGTTCGCCGACAGGTCCGTTACGCGTCGATGGGCGCTGATAGTTTCCGTCGTCGCGGCGTTGGCCATCATTTTGTTGCGGTTATGGCTGCTTGCGCGTTATTCCAGCAGCGTACCGTCTTGGGATCCTTGGGGCGCCGAGGGAAAGCTGATCTACGGCGACTGGCTCGACGGCGCGTTTGATTGGCGCCGGCTATTCGATTGGCACAACGAGCACCGGATATTCTTCACGCGCGTTCTTGACCTGATTTTGTTCGTTGCGAACGAAATGCAATGGGACGTTCGCGTGCAGACTCTGGCCAGCAGTTTGCTGTACGCGATAATTGCGGGGATTTCGATTCGTTGGATCCTTCGCAACGTTGAAGCACCGCTCTCGATCGGGCTTACCGGCGTAGTTCTGTTGTGCGTGCTAAGTCCGAATGGCTGGGCGAATGCCTACCAGGGCTTTCAAAGCTGCTTTTACTTCGTGCTGCTGTTCGCATTGCTATCGATTCGCAATGCGGCGCAGACGGCCGTCTCCTTGCAGGGCGGAATCGTCACCGCCGTACTCGCACTTGCAGCCGTGTTCAGCCTTGCAGCGGGCGTATTCGTTGCCATCGTCTGCGCGGCAATTGCGTTGGTCCGGGTCTGGCTTGAGCACTGCCACTGGCGTCGCGCGATCAACTTCGTGGCTGCGCCACTAGGCGTCGCAATCTGGGCATTGTTCGATGCGAAAAAAGGCGAGTTGCACACGGCGACGGTCGGCGACTTCCTGCACAGCCTGGCGATCATGATGAGTTGGCCTTACAGCAGCTTCTATGCGGTGTTGTTTTGGGTTCCGGGTATCGTGTTTGCGCTTTACGTCCTGCGTACCCGGACTGCTACGGCGGCTGACTTGGCGTTTGGTGGGTTTGCGTTGTGGGCCCTGTTGCTTGACATCGCTGCTGCTTGGGTTCGCGCGTACAACTTCGTCGATGTTCAGTCGCGTTATACCGATCTCCTCGTTCCCAGCTTGATTGCGCAAATCTATTTCTCGTTCCGCATCGTCGACTTGGCGCTTGGGCGGCGTCGTACCGCTCTCTTGCCGAAGCTTGCTGGGGCCTGCGTTGGCGGCCTTCTCTGCTTTGGTGTCGCCTTAGCTTCAGTTGACGAATTCCAAAAGTGGAAGGGTTCCGATTTTTATATCCGAATTGGCGCGAGCTACGTTCGAGCCTACGTCGACGGCGACGCCAATGCGCTGGACGGACGCCTCTACGGCTACGCCACTCATCCCGAGCCTGAGAAGCTGAAACTTATCCTTGATGACCCAACGGTTCGCTCGATCCTTCCGCTGTCCATCACGCCGTCGGTTCCGCTGGCGGATCAGCGGGTGAGGTCGTGTCGTTGGATCCCGGATGATGGATCAGAACTGCCAAAGGCCGGTCACGTCGTATGCGGTAGCGATTACCAAGAGGTGAACACGGAAGGCCAATATTACGTCGGTCGCCTGTCGGCATTCACGTACGCGATATGGTCTATTGTCGGGCGGCAGCCATATCCAGAGCTTCGAAGAGATGACGAGGGTCGCCGCGAAGCAGGGCCGCGTGCGAACTGCGCGGTCGACACCATCGACGGGGTCGTCAGTCCACTTGGAGCCCACAGAGTACCGTTTGCCGACGTGATTACGATCGGAGGCTGGATCGGACCGAGCGCCACGGAAACAACACGGCCGCCTATCCGTTTCGAGCTCGATAGCGACTTGCATGGTCGCTTCGCCGTGAACACCGTAGCAGGAGTCGTACGCCCAGACGTTGAACAAAGTATGCAAATGCCGGGCTACGGCCACAGCGGTTTCCAGGCTTATCTGGATGGATCATTATTGCCCGCTGGCACCTACCATTTGAGTGTCTTCACGGCGACGGGCCTTGAGTGCGACAGTGGAATCGACGTGAGCATCGACCACGACGCGGACATTCGCCTCGCCTACTGAGCAACACAATGGCGCGTTGAGGGTCATACGCCCTAGGGATGCTCTGATTAACTCCACGCGGGCGGCATGATGTCAGGAAGGTTCGCCGATTGGGGTGGGTGGCGCAGTGCAGCTATGGGCCTTTCCGTGTGATCAGCTTCGCGCGACGCGCAGGCACAGCCATCGCAAATGTCCAGCGATATTTGGAATTTCGAGGCTGTAGGTCCCGGTCACCTTAACGGGTCAAAGCCTCAGATTGTTGGATGTCGGTCACCGTTATGAGCCGTTACAATCGACAAACTTTCTGGACCGGATTTCGATAGCCAATGACGCGAATTGCCCTCAACGACCTAGGTCGCCATACCGCGTCGCAGCGTGATGCGCTGCTGGATGCCGTGACCCGAGTGCTGGACCGCGGCTGGTTTGTGCTCGGACCGGAGCTTGCTGCGCTCGAGACGGACGTAGCCGCGTTCTGTGGCGTTCCGCATGCGGTCGGCGTAGCCAACGGCACCGATGCGATCGAGTTGGGATTGCGCGCGCTGGGTATCGTTGCCGGCGACGAAGTTATCGTTTGTGCCAACGCGGGCATGTATTCCACAACGGCCTTGCGTGCGATTGGCGCGAAGCCGCTGTACGTCGACATAGATCCTGTCTCATTCAATATCGACCCACGTTGCACAGCGGCGGCGATTACCAGGCAGACGCGCGCCATCATCGCGACGCATCTGTATGGGCGCATGGCCGACATGCCGTTCTTGCGAAAGGTCGCCGACGATTCCGGCGTCGTTCTGCTTGAGGATTGCGCGCAGGCGATCGGTGCGAAAATCGACGGCCGCAGCGCCGGTGCATGGGGTGACGCGGCCAGCTTCAGTTTCTACCCGACCAAGAACCTCGGCGCCTTGGGTGATGCCGGTATGGTCACGTGTCGCGAAGCTGACGTCGCCGACTGCCTACGCCGCCTGCGCCAGTACGGATGGGCCAGCAAATACGTGGCGGTGGATGGTCCAGCACGGAACAGTCGACTGGATGAAATGCAGGCCGCTATCCTCAGTGTGCAATTGCCGCTGCTAGAGGAGTGGAATGATCGCCGTCGCGCGGTGGCGCGTCGCTATTCTGAGGTGAAGCATCCGCAGATTCAGCACCCGAAGGTCGAGGGCAGCGACTATGTCGCGCATCTTTACGTAGTGCGGACCAACGCGCGGGATTCCCTGCGCACCCATCTGGAAGCGCATGACATCACTACCGACATTCACTATCCGGTGCTCGATACGCAACAGCCGGTGATGGAGGAATTCGCTGGCGTTGCATTGCCTGAGAGCGAGCGCGCGACGGCGGAAATTCTCTCGCTGCCTTGCTATCCTGAATTGACCGACGATGAAGTTGAGCGCGTTTGTGCTGCGTTGCGAGCTTGGCAGCCACAATGAATTCGCTGGTCATTCCGG
>JAYUYW010000083.1:0-6752 GCA_043752325.1 Rhodanobacteraceae bacterium
AGCCGGGAGCGGTCGAGTAATCACCGATGAGCGAACCACGCCTGGTTACCTGGCGTGCGGCGGGTTGGATTTCCTGGAAGACCGCGGAACGGTGTCGGCTGCCTGGTTCCGCTGCAAAGTGGTTATGGACACCTACCAGAATCCACTTTAGACGCCGTCGTGTTGTGCAGTAATGTCGGGCTTGGACAGACAGTCCGGCACAGTTTTGGTATCGAATCCGCTGGCCTAGTTCAGTGGGTTTTAAGTCCAACTCAAACCTACTAGGACCCCACCCAACCCCGGAGACCCAATGATGAATAACATCCTGACGACCCTCAAAAAAGAACACGAAGACCTCAAGGGGTTGTTCGACGATATCAATGCCACGACGGACCGCGCTGGCAAGACGCGCATTGCCTTGCTGAAGAAAATCGAAGATGCGCTGATTCCGCACGCGAAGTGGTAAGAACTGGTTTTCTATCCCGCCTTCAAAGCGCGCGCTGGTCACGAGGAATTGCTGCAACACGCTGAAGCGATACAGGAGCATCGCGCTGTTGAATTGACCGTGTTGCCGGACATCCACGCATGCGACCCCGAGTCACGCCAGTTCGCAGGATGCGCCAAGGTACTCGCGGAGTTCGTCACGCACCACGCAGGGGAAGAAGAAAAGTCGATGTTCAAGTCGGCGAAGAAGCTCTTCAGCACGGAAGAACTGGCAGAATTTGACGATGCCTACGCGAAGTGGAAAAAGTCTGCCGACTGCAAGGCAGTGATGGAAGAAGCCAAGTCCAAGACCGAAGCGGCAGCAAAGGGCCGTGATCCGACTGCTCCGGGCTGAGATCAGGTCACTGATCGCAATGGATCACCAAGCGTCGAGACCTTCCTGCGGTCGCCGCGATTGAGCATTGCGCTTGGTAAGCTGTGACGCGCTCGTTTGCAGCGGTTGGTGAACATCGGGGTGATCGTAACCGTCGGCTTGCTTGCCTATATCGCGTTGGTTTTTCCCCTCCGGATCGCTGGAAATAGAACACTGTCGAACCTGAACGTGTTTGATTTGGTCGTGACGGTCTCGTGGGTTCAACCCTCGCAACCGTGGTGGTGTCAAAGAATGATTCTATGGCCGATGGCGCCACCGCGTTCGCTGTTCTGATTGCGCTGCAATTCATCGTGACCTGGTCGAGCGTCCGGGTGCTATGGATCCGAAAACCGGTCACCGGAGCGCTCGTGTTGTTGCTCTAACGCGGTCTGATGCTCGACTCCTCGTTACGGAAAGAGCGAACCTCGGAAGACGAGGTCCGCGCGCATTGCGCACCGAAGGGATGAGTGCCATGAATCTGGCTGAATCCGTTGTGCTGGAGACAGACGTTTCGCTGACGGTCGTCAGAAGCGATGCCGGGGCGGGGATTCGACACTGGATGGCGTGGGACGCGTTTAGCGCGTGGTGTGTCATGGAACGCCTACACACTTTATTGGTGCCGAAGGTGGGACTCGAACCCACACACTATCTCTAGTACTGGATTTTGAGTCCAGCGCGTCTACCATTCCACCACTTCGGCAAGAAGCACTACGGGCAGCGTCAAGGGACGGTGGCTCGCGGGCGGGCAGTATAGCCAGAGCGCTATGCGACGGGAAGCGGCTCCGTGGCTCACCGCGCGATGTTGACCGTGTTCCCGAATTGCTCGGCGGCAGTTGGCGCTTAAACAGACGGCTGGCGATCAGGAAAGTTTGTCGGGCAGCTGGAACGCATGGGAGCAGCGAGGGTTTCCCATCTTTGCTCGGCAATTAACTGCGAGTACACTTCGCCTTCGAGTTTTTGGCGCTGCCGGAGGCTGCCATGGTCGACAACGCAACAACCAGCGCCAACATCACCAATGCCAGCCCCACGACCTGCGATGAGGCTGCGCGCCTTGCATCGCTGGAGGCGTGCTGTGTGCTGGATAGCCCTGACGAGCCGGTTTACGACGCACTTACCGAGCTGGCCAGAACGATCTGCGGCACTTCGATCGGACTTGTCAGTTTGGTCTACCGTGAGCGCCTCTGGTTCAAATCGCGCTCGGGATTGGACGCACGCGAGATCCCTCGGCAAGGGTCGTTCTGTTCAAGTGCGATCCAGGAGACGAGTTTGTTCCAGGTGCCCAATGCACTTAACGATCCTCGATTCCGCGACAACCTGCTGGTCACCGGCCCCTTGGCAATTCGATTCTATTGCGGCGTTCCCTTGCTCGACTCGGACGGGCGCAGTCTGGGCATGCTCTGCGTGCTGGACCGTCAGGCGCGGCGATTGAGCGACGTTCAATGCAACGCACTTCGGCAGTTGGCATCCGTTGTGATGTATCTCTTGGAGAACCGTCGCAACGATCCCGAATTGCTTCATCTTGGCGTCGTCATTGAACGCACTCGGTTAGCGATCAGCAACTGAGTGCTGTGAAAGGCTTCACGCGTATATCGTTAATTTCGGCATTCAGGCCGGCAGCGTCGCCGGCCTAGCTTGCTGCCACGCGATTGCGCCTTCTTCGAGCGGCAGTATTTGCAAGCGATCAAGCAAAGCGGCGAGGGTGATCACGTCCTGATCGTTGTGGGCGATCACGCGGCGAAGGTTGCTCGCGCTGTGTCCGCGCAGGAAGGCGAGCCATGCCGCCGGTGCTTCTGAACCCGGAAGATCATCATCGCGGACAATGCCGAGCAGGTTGCGCTCGATGGTCGCGAGTCGACAGTTTTCCCAGACGCCACGCCAGGCACGACGGGTTGGATACAGCAAATCCACGTGACCGCGATCCGCGAACGGGCAGGGCAAGCGATTCAAGCGGTAGCGGCCTTTCAGCAGGGGCGCGTCGTAGCTGCGGCCGTTGTAGGAAATGAAGACCGAATCTGCGGCCAGCCAGCTCGCAAAGATGCGCAACATGGCCGCTTCGCCCGCGATGGTTGTCAGGTAGAGCTGGCGCACCAGCAAGCTTTTACCTTGCCATTGCAGTGCACCGATCATGAAAGCGCGTGTGCCGACGCCGCCGGCAAGACCGGTTGTTTCGGTGTCGAAACAGACCAGTCGTTCGCGCGCGACGTGGCCGAGGTCACCCCAAGGCATCCAGGCGTCGTCCGTCTCTGTGCTATCGATGCGGCGTTCAACGAGATAGACACCCGGTGCGACTTCTGTTCCCGCAGGCGCAACAAGAGGCTGCGCACGAAGACGTTCGCGACACTGCACCAGCTTGCGCAGATGCCGGGCGATATCGTCGCGCGGAACGACAACCGATCTCGTCGCGGCGCCGCCGGCTTGTTGCTGCAACGCGCGCAGCTTGTTGGCGAGCAAACTCATGCGAGCAGGTCGAGTACGGCAAGGGCAAGCCCGCGCGGCGAACGGTGCTCTTCATCGCTGGCGAGGATCGGCCCGACGCAGGCCGGACAGCCTGCCTTGCATTCGCAGCGTGTAACCAACTCGCGCGCGTCGTTGACCAATTGCGCGGCACGCCGGAACAAGGGTTCGCTCAGTCCGATGCCACCGGGATGGTTGTCGTAAAGGTGCACCGTCGGGCAGAACACCGCGTCAGCGCATTCGGTATTCTCGCTGGCCAACCACTGGCCGCGTCCTTGCTGGTCGTAGCCTGACGAACTTGCCGTTTCACCCGAACCGACGGCCTTCTGCAGATCGCGTCCTTCCGACATGACGCTTACTTGAGCAACCGTATGCAGTGCGTAGGCAGCGCCAAGAAAACCATCCAGCGCATCCTGTTTCGACATAAACGCTTGGGCCAATGCGGCTTGGCTCAATTGCCACCAGACCGCCGTCGTGTGCAATTCCTGATCGGGCAGGGTGACCGGCCCGTAGCCAATGTTTTCGTGCGTATAAAAGCGAATTTTCTTGTAGCCCGACACGCGTCGCACTACGTGTACCTCGCCGTGGTGGCAGGTGCCCTTGCCGGCGTTGCTGCCATCGAAACGCTCCAGCACTTTCAGCTTGGTGTAGTCGATGGAGTCGGTGTAGTAATCCACCACGGTGCGGCGGACGAAGGCCTTGCGCCCGACCCAGTCGAGTATTTCTACTTGGAATGGTTGCGATTGCACCATGTAGATCGCGCCCTCGTACAAAGTCAGCGCAGCCGACGAGTAATCAACTTCGGCGATGATCACCTGCCTGCCGCCACTGCGATCCACCACCACGAAGTTACCGTCCGCGACCGAGCGCAGGCTGACTGCTTGCGCGGGATAGCTGTCGGCGATCCAGTCCCAGCGATCACCTTCGCGATGCAGCACGCCGGACTCGGCTAGCACGTCGAGGAAATCGTCTGCGACGGTTTCGCCGAATATTTCGCCCGCAGAGAACGGCAATTCAAACGCCGCGCACCGAATGTGATCGAGCAGGATCAGTAACTGGTCTGGCGCGATTCGCGCAGTTTCCGGCGGTGCGTTCTGGAAGAACTCGGGATGGCGCACAACGTACTGATCCAGCGCGTGGCTCGACGCAATCATCACGCCCAGCGACGGCTGCTGTCGGCGACCGGCACGACCTAGTCGTTGCCAGGTCGCTGCAATGGAACCGGGGTATCCACTGAGGATCGCGACATCGAGCGAACCGATATCGACACCGAGTTCCAGTGCCGACGTGCTGACCACCCCGTCAATGCTGCCACTGCGCAAGGCGCGCTCGGTTTCGCGTCGCTCAGTCGGCAAATAGCCGCCGCGATAGGCCCGAATGCGTTCAGGCTTGCGCGGATCGTGGTCGAACACGTCCTTCAGGTATTTGGTGATGACCTCGACCATCAGTCGCGATTGCGCGAACACGATAGTCTTGAGTTTCGAACGGATCGCGTGGCGCGCCAGTCGCGTCGCCTGCGATCGAGAAGAAGCGCGGATGCCGAGATCGGGATTGATCACCGGCGGATTCCACAGCAGAACATGGCGCTCGCCATTCGCTGCGCCACTGCGCGTGATCGCCTGCACGGGAGCGCCGATCAGCGCTTCAGCATGTTCCTTGGGATTTCCAATTGTCGCCGAGCAGAGGATGAACTGCGGACTGACGCCGTAGAATGCGCAGATACGTTTCAGGCGCCGCAACACGTTCGCCAGGTGCGATCCAAACACGCCGCGATAGGTATGCACCTCATCGATGACGATGTAGCGCAAGCCTTCGAAAAACTGCGCCCATTTGGTGTGATGCGGCAGGATCGCCTGGTGCACCATGTCGGGATTGCTGACCACGATGTCGCCATGCACGCGAATGGCCTGGCGTGCGTCATTCGGCGTGTCGCCATCGAAGGTATATGCACGCACGCCGAGATCGCCAGCGCGATTGAGCTCGAGTAGCTCGGCAACTTGGTCCTGCGCGAGCGCCTTGGTCGGAAACAGGTACAGCGCCTTGGCTCGCGACTGCCGTACCGCCTCAATCACTGGCAAGTGATAACACAGCGACTTACCGCTCGCCGTGGGGGTGACGACAACGGTGTTTAGTCCCGCCGCCAGCGCATCCCAGGCTTCGCGCTGATGCGAATACAACCGAGTGATGCCGCGCGCGGCAAGCGCGTCGATCAACGGTTCCGACACGCCCGGGGGAAAAGGAGAATAGCGCGCCGCGATGGCCGGAATCTTGAAGTATCCGGTGATCCGGTCGCGATAGCGTTCGGTCAACTTGCCGACCAGTCCGTCGGTGCTGCTCGCTCCAAGATCGGAACGTTGGGCGGTGGTCAGTGCAGTCTGGGCAAGCATCGCGCGTCTCGTTCGCAGGCAGGCCCTGCGAAATAGCCGGTCGCTGTCTCATGTGCTGAGAATATGGACGCGCGCCGTCGCTACTCTAATTTCGGCAACACTTGGCGAACCGAGTCGATGCCCTCCCAAGGATCAGCTTTGCGGCGATTGATTGCGGCAACAGCGTTCTCGATGTTGTAGTGATCGCCCGACTTGATGCGCCCCAATTGACCCCAGTCGAGCGGCATCGAGACGCCTGCGCTGGGCCGCGCTCGCAACGAGTATGAGGCCACACTTGTCGCGCCGCGACCGTTGCGAAGCCAGTCGATGAAAACTCTGTCCTTGCGATTGGATTCGCCAGCGACAGCAACGAATTCTTGGGGATGCAGTGTGGTCAGTGCAGTGGCGACGGCTTTCGCGAAACGCTTGGCAGCATCCCACGATGCGCCGGGTTCAAGCGGGACGACGACGTGCAATCCCTTGCCACCGGATGTACGCACGAACGATTCCAGGCCGATGGACCGCAATTGCTTGCGCAACTCGCGAGCGCCTGCAATCACCCGCTTCCACGCCACCGAGGGATGCGGGTCGAGATCGAAGACGATGCGATCACAAAGGCTCGCCGATGCTGCCAGCCCTCCCCACGGATGCAATTCAATCGCATTCATCTGCACCAGTTCGGCCAAGCCGACTTCGTCATCAATGCCGACGTAAAGTGCCTTGCCGTCCTTCTCACGAATTGGGATGTTGCGCACGTGGTCCCCGGGCGCATCGGCGACGTGCTTCTGGAAAAAACATTTCTTGCCGATACCGCCGGGACATCGCACGAGGGAAATCGCGCGGCCAACGACACCCGGCAATAGATGTTCGGCGACTTTTTTGTAGTAGTCCGCAACGTCGGCCTTGGTCTTGTTCAAGTCCTTGAACACGACTCGGTCGGGATGGGTGATCGTGAGTGTTGATTCCGCTCCGATCTCGGCTGGTTTCGATGGCTGATTGCCTCGTTTCATCCGGCTACCCGGAGAGGATGGTTCGTTGCCTGCCCGCGTAACAGGTTTCGTCCTGGATTTCTTCGTAGAGTCTTTTTTCGTCGCTCC
>JAYUYW010000084.1:0-2585 GCA_043752325.1 Rhodanobacteraceae bacterium
CAACCGCTGCGCCGGCGCGTCACCGGCGCGACCACCGGCATAGTGCGCGTTGCCGATGTGAATCTTGCCGGCGAGAAACGTCCCTGCCGTCAGCACCACGCTGCGCGCATGAAAGCGCAGGCCCATCTGGGTGACAACGCCAACGCAGCGATCGCCTTCAATGATGAGATCGTCGACGGCTTGCTGGAACAGTTCCAGGTTCGGCTCGTTCTCGACGCGCTGGCGGATTGCCGCTTTGTACAAGCTGCGATCGGCCTGGCAACGCGTCGCGCGCACCGCCGGCCCTTTCGACGCGTTCAACGTTCGCCACTGGATGCCAGCGCGGTCCGCTGCCCGTCCCATGACACCGCCGAGCGCATCGATCTCGCGAACCAGGTGACCCTTGCCGATGCCGCCGATGGCCGGGTTGCAGCTCATTTGCCCAATGGTTTCGATGCTGTGGCTGAGTAGCAGCGTGCGCGAACCACTGCGGGCGGCAGCGAGCGCAGCCTCGGTGCCGGCATGGCCGCCACCCACCACCAGCACATGGAAAATATCCGGAAAAATCATCGAGGTTGTTGAAACTGCAAGGAATAGTCGGAGGGCGATTGTATCAGTGCCATCGAATCGAGCCCGAACCGTTCGCCGAGTAGGACACGGCCCGGTCTGACATTTCGCTGAGCGCTGTGCCAGTCTTAGAGTCGACCATGGCGGGGAAACCTGCCCACATCGCTACGCAGCATTGAAAGCCTCCTCGTCTACTCGCGCGGCTTTGCTTTTTCAAGCGAGGGACCGTTGCAGGATGTCGGCAAGGTCAGGCGAATTGCCTGACCTCGCCGACAGACGTTGCAAGGTTTCCTTCATCAGCCCGCAACGCGGTTGGGCGTAGCGATGCCATCCACCAAAAGCCGTCGCCAGCCGCGCCGATACCTGCGGCGTCAGCGCATCGACGCGCACGATGGCATCTGCAATAAATCGATAGCCGTTGCCATCGAGTCGATGGAAGTGACTCGGATTGTTGGCGGCGAAACTTCGGATCAACGCGTACACCTTGTTCGGATTATCCCAGCGGAACGCGGCATGCTCAGTCAACGCCTTCACTTGAGTCAAAATAT
Source organism: Rhodanobacteraceae bacterium (assembly GCA_043752325.1). Taxonomy (GTDB): domain Bacteria; phylum Pseudomonadota; class Gammaproteobacteria; order Xanthomonadales; family Rhodanobacteraceae; genus Dokdonella. Next base: position 1,095 of record JAYUYW010000084.1, read on the forward strand.
CGCCGTGGTCGGACGTGGCCTGCAACGCGAACCAATGGTCGAGCACCAGCGCATCTTTGGCGTGACGTTTGGCGAAGGTCGCGAGCGCCGCCTCTGCATCGTCTGCCGCCGCGTGTAACAACGCCGACAGTGCGGCGAGACGATCGGTGAGATTGTCGGCTTGCTCGAAATGGCGGCGAGCTAGGTCGAGATAAACGCTACTGCAGCGCACCAGCAGCGCAAGGCAGCGATTACGCAGGCGACGTCTGGATTGCGCCAAGGCCGATTGACCTTGGCAATCGTCCAGCGCATGCCAGGTTTGCAGTAGAGCCGGTTTCAGCGCGTTGGCAAGTTGGCTCTCCAGTTTATTCCGCGCCACGTGCACGGCATCGGTATCGATGCCATGCATGCCTTCGACCAGCGACACCTCGTCGGGAACGGTGAGCAATTCGGCAACCAGCATCGGGTCATCGTCGCAACGCTTCAGTGCATCACGCAATGCGCCGGTCCAGCACGCCATTCCGTCGTAGGTGGCGTTGCCGGCAAGTGTCGACGTGAACAACCGTCGAGCCAACGTGTCGGCTGCGAACCAGCGATTGAAGCCGTCGTTCTCGTGACGGATCAGCACGGCGAGATCCGACGCCGATTGCTCACAGCGCAATCGTACCGGTGCCGAGTAGCCGCGCAATAACGACACCACCGGCGAAGAGTCGACGTCGATGAATCGCCACGTCGCCTGCGCCTGGTCGAGCAGCATCACGCGCTCGTCTTCGTTCGCCGCCACTTCGCCATCGAGCCGCAGCGGCATGCGTTTGCCGTCTTGCGCGAACAACGCAATGTTTACCGGCACGGGCAGAGCGCGCTTGTCGGCTTGGTCAGGAGTCGCCGCCGTGTACTGCATCAATTCGACGGTGAGCGTCTTGCTCGCTTCGTCGTAGTCTTGTTTGACACTCAGCGTAGGCGTGCCGGCTTGCGAATACCAAGCCAGCCATGCCGTGAGATCGGTGTCATTCGCGTCGGCGAGCGCAGCGAGGAAATCCTCGACCGTCGCCGCCTCGCCATCGTGCCGTTCGAAATACATATCCATTCCGCGCCGAAAGCCATCGCGACCGAGCAGGCTGGCCAGCATGCGCACGACTTCCGCACCTTTTTCGTAAACCGTCGTTGTGTAGAAATTGTTGATCTCGCTGTAGCGGTCGGGCCGCACCGGATGCGCGAGTGGGCCGCCGTCTTCGGCGAACTGCATGCGCCACAATTGGCGCACATCGCCGATTCGCCGTCGTGTGCGAGCAGCGACATCGGATTCAAATTCCTGTTCGCGATATACGGTCAGTCCTTCCTTCAGGCATAGCTGGAACCAGTCGCGGCAAGTGACCCGATTGCCACTCCAGTTGTGAAAGTACTCGTGGCCTACGACCGCCAGTACATGGCGAAAATCGTCGTCGGTCGCGGTGTCGGGCGCTGCCTGCAAATATTTGCTGTTGAAAATGTTCAGCCCCTTGTTCTCCATCG
>JAYUYW010000085.1:0-2579 GCA_043752325.1 Rhodanobacteraceae bacterium
GCGGCTTCACGGTTGACCGAGGCGATGATGATGGTGCCATCGTCCTGGATGTCGATCTGCGTACCGGTTTCCTCGGTGATGGATCGGATGGTGGCGCCGCCCTTGCCGATGACTTCGCGGATCTTGTCCGGGTGGATCTTGATGGTGAGCAGGCGCGGGGCGAACTCGCTCATTTCCGTACGGTTGGTCGAGATGACCTTGTTCATTTCGCCAAGGATGTACAGGCGCCCGGCCTGGGCCTGGTTCAACGCGCTGCGCATGATCTCTTCGGTAATACCTTCGATCTTGATGTCCATCTGCAAGGCGCTGATACCGGTTTCGGTACCGGCTACCTTGAAGTCCATGTCGCCGAGATGATCTTCGTCGCCGAGGATGTCGGACAGCACGACGAAGTCGTTTCCTTCCTTGACCAGGCCCATCGCGATGCCGGCGACCGGAGCTGTAAGTGGCACGCCGGCGTCCATCATTGCGAGCGACGATCCGCAGACCGAGGCCATCGATGAGGAGCCGTTCGATTCGGTGATTTCCGACACCACGCGGACTACGTACGGAAACGATTCCATGCTTGGCTTCACGGCTTGGACGCCGCGCTTGGCGAGGCGGCCGTGGCCGATTTCGCGACGCTTCGGCGCACCGAAGCGACCGGCTTCACCGACCGAGAACGGCGGGAAGTTGTAGTGGAAAAGGAACGGGTCTTTCGACTCGCCCCCCGGCGCGTCGATGACCTGTGCATCGCGGCTGGTGCCCAGCGTGACCGTGACCAGCGCTTGGGTTTCGCCACGCGTGAACAGGGCCGAGCCGTGAGTGCGCGGCAACACGCCAACGCGAACCGTAATCGGGCGTACGTCGTCGAGGTTGCGACCGTCGATGCGGACCTTCGTCTTCAGCACGCTGCCGCGCATCGTCGAATATTCCAACTCGCCGAATTCCTTGCCGGCATCGGCAGGATTCCAGCCGTTGGTTTCGATGCTGTCCTTCAGCGACTCCATCACGTCTTTCTTGATCGCCGAGATGGCGTCACGACGCTGCAACTTGTCGCGAACCTGGAAGGCTTCATCCAGACGGCTGCCGACGGCGCTGGTGATGGCGCTGACCAGCGCATCGTTGCGTGCCGGTGCTTTCCAATCCCATGACGGCTTGCCGGCTTCGCTGGCGAGTTCCGCAATGGCCTTGATGGCAACCTGCATCTGCTTGTGGCCGAACATCACGGCACCGAGCATCACGTCTTCGCTGAGCAGCTTGGCTTCCGATTCCACCATCAACACGGCACCAGTGGTGCCGGCGACTACGAGGTCGAGCTCGGAGGTTTTCAGTTCGGTCGCGGTCGGGTTGAGCAGGTATTCGCCGTTGGCGTAACCGACGCGAGCAGCGCCGATCGGACCCTTGAACGGGACGCCAGCCAGGCACAAGGCGGCCGAAGCGCCGAGCAGTGCGGCGATGTCGCCGTCCACTTCCGGGTTCATCGAAACGACCTGTGCAATAACCTGCACTTCGTTCTTGAACTCTTCCGGGAACAGCGGACGGATCGGGCGATCAATCAAACGCGAGGTGAGCGTTTCCTTCTCGGTCGGCCGACCTTCACGCTTGAAGAATCCACCCGGGATGCGACCGGCGGAGTAGAACTTCTCCACGTAGTCGACGGTGAGCGGGAAGAAATCCTGGCCTTCGCGCTGCTTGGTGGCAGCGACCGCGGTCACCAGCACGACAGTACCTGCCATGTGGACCATAACGGCGCCGGATGCCTGACGGGCGACTTCGCCAGTCTCGATGGTGACTTCATGCGCTCCGTACTGGAACGTCTTGGTGACCTTTGCCAACTGCCTTCTCCTGATTGGGTGGATGTGGCTTAACGGCGCAGGCCGAGACGTTCGATGAGCGACTTGTAACGGTCGTTGTCCTTGGCCTTGAGATAGGCCAGCAGGCGACGACGCTGGTTGACCAGCTTGAGCAGGCCACGACGCGAGTGGTGGTCCTTGTTGTGGCTGGCGAAATGCGGGGCGAGCTGTTCGATGCGAGCGGACAACAAGGCCACCTGGACTTCCGGCGAGCCGGTATCGTTGGCGGCGCGGGCATGGTCGGCGATGATCTTGCCGGTTTGTTCTGCGTTGAGCGACATGGGTTTGAATCCTTGAAAGCGAATACGAGACTTGCGGATGACCACGGTGCGCCATGGGCAACCGCAAATCTCGCGAGGGGTTGACGGACTGGAGATTGACGTAAAACGAACTTAGCTCGCTATTTTAGCGGGCTGGAGGGGTTCTGAACAAGCGCGGATGGCCAGTTCCGGGGCGCTGACCCAGCGTCCGCCGAGCCATTTCGATTTTTCCGAGTCGCCATTCGACGGTTGGCGGCTGAAATGTCGGCGATGGATTGACCGCAATATTGCGCAACGAAGCCAACCGTGCTTCGTCAATTAAACTCGCTGTTTCAACGGCTTGGGAAGAAACCCCACCCTATCCCGGAAGATCAAAGCCGGCCTGCAGCCGCATCGGCCAAACGTCGGCGCAGCGGCGCGAATTTGCCGGCAAATCCCAGCGCCGCGCCGCGCAAGGTGGCCAGCGCCAGCGAATCGCGGCCGT
>JAYUYW010000086.1:0-15769 GCA_043752325.1 Rhodanobacteraceae bacterium
GCTGGTCCAGCGAAGCGCATGTCAACGCCGGGCAATCGATCAACTACACGCTGCGCCAGCCGCTGGGCGTGGTGGGCTGCATCAGCCCGTGGAACCTGCCGCTGTATCTGTTCACGTGGAAGATCGCGCCGGCGCTGGCGACGGGAAACTGTGTGATCGCCAAGCCATCGGAAATCACGCCCTGCACGGCGGCGCGTCTCGGCGAACTGGCGATTGAGGTCGGCTTCCCTGCGGGAGTGCTCAACATCGTCCAAGGTCGTGGTGATCGGGTTGGACAGGCTATTGTCGATCATCCTGCGATCTCCGCAATTTCGTTTACCGGCAGCACGCGTACCGGCGCGCGCATCGCCGCCAGTGCGGCACCAGTGTTCAAGAAGCTTTCGCTGGAATTGGGCGGCAAGAACGCGGCAATTGTGTTCGACGAGGCCGATTTAAGCGACGCCAACCTCGACACAATCGTCCGCTCCGGCTTCGCCAACCAGGGCGAGATTTGCCTGTGTGGATCGCGATTGCTGGTGCAGCGATCAATCTACGACGGCTTTGTCGCGCGCTACCTCACACGCGTTCGCGCATTGCGCGTAGGCGATCCGAACGAAGCATCAAGCGATCTCGGCGCGCTGGTTTCCGCCGAGCATCACGCCAAGGTGATGGCCTGCATCGCGACGGCGCGCGAAGAAGGCGGCGAAGTCCTCTGTGGCGGCGACGTTGCAACGATGGAGGGTCGCTGCGCCAACGGCTGGTTCGTGCAACCCACCGTCATCGCCGGCCTGTCATCGAACTGTTCAACCAATCAGGACGAGATCTTCGGACCCGTCGTGACCCTCATACCCTTCGACGACGAAGCTGACGCCATCGCGATTGCCAATGACAGCCGCTACGGTCTCGCAACTTCGGTGTGGACCCGAGATCTCGGTCGTGCGCATCGCGTTGCAGCTCGCGCCCAGACGGGCATCGTCTGGGTCAACTGCTGGCTGCTGCGCGACCTGCGCACGCCATTCGGCGGCATGAAACAGTCGGGCGTCGGTCGCGAAGGCGGCGTCGAAGCGCTGCGCTTTTTCACCGAGGCACGCAACGTCTGCATCGCAATGGACGACTGATAGACTCCACGTCCACCCACTGAAAACTCGACCATGTCCCGACTCGACGACCTGCTCGCCAGAAACCGCGCCTGGTCCGACCGCGTCAATGCGGAAGACCCGGAGTTCTTCCTGCGGCTGTCGCGACAACAGGCACCGAAATACCTGTGGATAGGCTGCTCGGATTCGCGTGTGCCCGCCAACCAGGTGATCGATGTCGCGCCCGGACAGGTCTTCGTGCATCGCAACGTCGCCAACGTGGTGTCGCCGAGCGACCTGAACTGCCTCAGCGTGATCCAGTTCGCCGTGGATGTGCTGAAAGTCGAGCACATCATCGTGGTCGGCCATTACGGTTGTGCCGGCGTGCAAACGGTGCTGGAAGATCGTCGGTTCGGTCTGGTCGACAACTGGCTGCAGCACGTCCGCGACGTGCGCCAGAAGCACGCGCCGATGATCGAAGCACTCGATCCAACCGACCGCATGGACCGCCTGTGCGAATTGAATGCGATAGAACAGGCCAGCAACGTTTGCCAGACGACGGTGATCCGCGACGCTTGGATGCGCGGCCAGCCGCTGACCGTGCATGCGTGGTGCTACAGCCTGCGTGATGGCCGGGTTCGCGACATCGGCATGAATGCCGACAACATCGACGACGCGCCGAGTCAGTATGATCGGGCGATCAGGAATCTTTCCGCGCCCTAGTCATTCCCACTGGATGTCCAGCAGAACCACGGAGGCATCATGTCCGTCTCGCGCCGTTTTCTCATTTTGACCCTTGGCATGGCGTTCGCAGTGCCGGCTGTTGCGCAGGAAGATTCACCATCCAACTACAACATCTCGCAACAACGCGCCGCCGTCGCGCGATCCGAACGTATCATGGCCGAGGCGACCAAGCGCGAGGGTTTGCTGGCGCAGTTCCTGTATATGCGCGACACCTATTCCACGTCCAACGACTACGCGTTCCGGGTCATTTTCAACCAGTACGTCAGTTGGTACCAAACCTGGGTCGGTGACTACAACGGCGCACGCGCTACATTTTCCATCGCCAGCCAGACAGCGTCCGATGACAACGAATCACCGCTCAAAGGTGGCTTTCATCCGGAGCCGGCCGTCGATGTGATCGCGAAGCTGGCGAAAGGCCGCCAGGCGATATTTTTCAACGAATCGCACAGCAACGTACTGACACGCACGGTCACGCTGCAGGTACTGGAGAAATTGCGCGCGGAAGGCTTCAATATGTTTGCAGCCGAAACTCTTTACGACACCGACAAGGGCCTCGCCGAGCGCGGCTATCCGGATTCGTCGAGCGGCTTCTACACCGAAGAACCGGTTTATGCCGAAATGGTGCGGACCGCACTGAGGCTGGGTTTCAAGGTAGTTCCATATGAAGCAACGTCGAACGCGACCGGCAACGAGCGCGAGTTGGAACAGGCCCACAACCTGATTGCTGCAACGCTGAAGAACGATCCCAGAGCGCGCATCGTCGTCAACGCGGGGTTTGCACATATCCAGAAAGCCGGAATCTACTTGGGCGGCAAGTCGATGGCGCAGCACTTCGAAGGACTGTCGGGAATCGAGCCAGTCTCCATCGAACAGACGATGATGGTTCCGCACCTCAAACCGGGCAGCGACCATCCCATCTATCGCGCAATCATCGAGGCGAAAAATCCCGACGTTCCCGTCATGTACGTCGACGCGGATGGCAAGCCGTGGTCGCTCAAGAAGACCGGTTACGACGCCAGCGTGGTGTTTCCTCTCGAAGTCTACGAACGCGAGCGACCGACATGGCTGGCACTGGGCGGCCTGCGCGTTCCGTATCAAGTGACTGGTGCGCTCTGCAATCTCAAATACCCGTGCCTGGTCGAGGCGCGCTACGAGGGTGAAGACGACCGCGCGATTCCGGCTGATCGCGCAGTGGTTTCCATCGGCGGCAATTTCGAAATCGTCAACGATTCGCTAAATCAGAGTACTTCTACGCTGCCGCTGCGTACGCTATGGCTGCGGCCCGGCGGATACCGGCTGGTTGCAAAAGACAAGGACGACCGCATCCTGACGCGACGCAAGGTGAGAGTGGGCGACCCTGGCGGCGCGGCGCCATGACTGGAACTCGGCCCACCTACACAACCGCAAATGCGCCAGCCGCCGTTGGAAGCTACCCGCATTCACGTCGCGTTGGCGACCTGCTGTTCCTGTCCGGCATTGGCCCGCGCACGCCCGGCAGTAACCTGATCCCCGGCAATGTCCACGATGACAACGGCCTGTTGGCTGACTACGACATCACGGCGCAATGCACGCAGGTTTTCGCGAACGTCCGCGCGGTCCTGCAGGCGAGTGACGCAACCTGGACCGATCTGGTTGATGTCACCGTCTACCTCACCGATATGGAACGCGACTTCCCCATCTATAACCGCATCTGGGCCGAGCATTTCCCAGACCCTGCAACCGCGCCGTGCCGAACCACGCTCGGCATCACTGCCCTGCCAACACCGATAGCGATTGAAATCAAATGCGTCGCCGTGGCAAAGCCACGAACCTGAAGGAACTTCGCCATGCTGCCCGCACCATTCAACCTGCAGAGCTGGATTGACGAGCATCGTCATTTGCTGAAGCCGCCGGTGGGCAACAAATGCATCGTCGAAGGCGACTTCATTATCATGATCGTCGGCGGCCCGAACTCTCGCAGCGACTACCACCACGATGGAGGACCGGAGTTCTTCCACCAGCTGGAAGGCGAAATGGTGTTGAAGATCCAGGAAGACGGTAAGGCGCGTAACATCCCGATCCGCGCTGGTGAAATCTTCTATCTTCCACCCAACATCCCGCACTCACCACAACGCGCCGCCAACTCCATCGGCTTGGTCATCGAACGCCGCCGCCTTGCTGGCGAGAAAGATGGCTTGAGCTGGTATTGCCAGCAATGCAATACGAAACTCTACGAGGAATTTTTCACGCTCAGCAGCATCGAGTCCGACTTCCCTCCGGTCTTCGAACAGTTCCACAACTCGCTGGAAGCTCGCACTTGTCCGAAGTGCGGAGCGGTGCATCCCCTGCCTCGCTGATTTCGCTTTAGCGCCGCGATGGCGCGTGTATTTTTGGCTATCGCAAGGCTGTACAAGCGTTTCGCCGGGCTGCCGTCCGCCGATTTGCTCATCTGGTTGGCTTCCGCCCGACAGGTCAAGGGTTTCGCTGGGCTGCCGCTCGCCGGTTCGCTGTTGATGGCTATCGCCAGACTGGTCAAGCGTTTCGCCGGGCTGCCGCCCGCCCCCCACCTTTCTCCTCGCAGAGAAACGTAGGCCAAAGATGCGCCCGTGGCGGGTCGGTCGTGCGATGAAGCCGCACGACTACGCGAGCTGGCTACGGGGTTCGCTGAAGGCGCATCCCTGCACCTGCAGCCAATTGGCCGAATCCATTCGGCCACCCTTCGGGCAATTCCTTCGCCAACCCGCCTCCCCGAAACGGGATGACGGTCAAACGCACGCAGCACAACGCTTTACGTAAAGCATCGGTCGCGCGGCAGTGAGCAAGTTCAAATGGAACGACCTTCCGACCCTTGAAACATAAGAGGACCGCGACGAATAGCGACCCGCTTTCCTGTCCACCTCCAGCTAAGAGATGCGATGGCGTTGTCGAAAGGCGACACCAGCGCTCAGTGCAAGCAGACCTGCCAGCAACGCAAGCGACCAGCCCCGCGACGAGGGCACGGGTACGTTTACGAAGCCCTCCTGCACCTGAATCGTCAACGTTTGTGTCGGGCAGACATAAGTGGGCACAACTGCCGTCCAGATTGGACGGACGTTGACGATGTACGTTCCCGCAGATAGCGTCGCGATTGGCGTCGCATTGAGCGGTGTTCCCGGAAAACGTTGCACACTTACCGCATCGAAGTCGATCTGGTTTCCAGAAATAGAAATATTCGCGGCTACAAATTGGAAGAAACAATTTTGTGATCAACCCACACGGTGAGTGACCGCCCTGGACGAGACCGTGCGCGATACGCAAACGGCTTTTCTGTCCAGCACGTGCCGCTAGGAGCGGACGGGTTAGTCCGCAAGCACAGGGCAGCAGTACTACGTGCTGTTGACCCATCTTCCGGTTCGGGGTGGCGAGCAGGCTGCGGACGCATCTTGGGCCATGTTTCAGTGCGAGCAGAAAGGTGGCTCGCGCGCGTCAGGCGCGAGAAACGCCTGACCAGTCTGGCGGCAGTTAACAAAAAGTAAGAGAAGCGGCGGGCGGCCGTCAGGCGAAAGGATTGACAAGACAGGCGGCAGCCGAAAGCAGCGTGCGCGGCGATCCGCGCCTTGCCGGACGCAGCGCAGTCCGTGACAATCAAGCGATGAGTGCCAAAAAGCCATACGCAATCAGCGTAACCGTCACCACCCGATTCCTCGAAGACGAATCCGTCCCAAGCGACGACCGGTACGTGTTCGCCTACACGATAAAAATAGCAAACGAAGGCACCGTTGGCGCGCGCTTGCTGACGCGGCATTGGGTGATTGCGGACGACAATGGTGAAGTCAACGAGATACGCGGCGATGGCGTGATCGGCGAGCAACCATGGATGTCGCCCGGCGATGATTTCGAGTACACCTCAGGTGCTGTTCTGAAGACCGGGCTGGGCACCATGCACGGCAGCTATCAGATGATTGCCGACGATGGCACGCATTTCGATGCGTCAATTCCTGCATTTGTGTTGAGCACGCCGCGGACGCTGCACTGATGGCGGTCTGGGCGATTGGCGACCTGCAAGGTTGTCACGACGAATTGGCTGCGTTGATGGCGCGGATAGAGTTCGATCCGCAGCGCGATTCGCTGTGGTTCTGCGGCGATCTGGTCAACCGTGGTGGTCAGTCGCTGCAAGTGTTGCGGACCGTCAAGGCGCTCGGCGATCGTGCCGTCGTGGTGCTCGGTAACCACGACCTGTCGCTTCTCGCGATTGCCGAACGTCGTCGTGAAGAGCAGGCCAAGGTGAACCCCGAGTTACGCGAAGTGCTGTTCGCGCCGGATCGAGACGAGCTGCTCGATTGGTTGCGGCAGTGCCCGCTGATGCACGTTGATCGCGAACTGGGACATGGTCTTCTCCATGCGGGGCTGTCGCCACGATGGAATATCGAACAAGCCGAAAGCTGCGCACGCGAAATCGAGTCGCGGTTGCGTGGACCGGGCTACCAAAGCCTGCTGAAACAATTGTTCGGCAACAATCCCGATACGTGGTCGCCGCGATTGCGCGGCATCGACCGTCTTCGCGCTGGGATCAATGTGTTCACGCGGATGCGCTATTGCGACATACGTGGTCGAATTTCGTTTTCCGACAAGGGCCCACCCGGCACCCAACGCGCTGGGCTGTACCCATGGTTCGAGGTGCCCGGCATGGCCACCCGCGAGCTGCGCCTGATATTCGGCCATTGGTCAACGTTGGGTCTGTGCCACGGGATGGGCGTGACGGCACTGGATACTGGCTGCGTATGGGGTGGATCGCTTACAGCGATGAGGGTCGATGGTGACGAACCGAAATTCGTCGCCATCAAATCCAATCGATCGCCACCGCCGGGCAAGAGCAACACTGAGCGCGCGTTCACGAAAGCCTAGCGTCGTCGGTAGTCGATGAATTCGAACGCGTGGGCGTGGTTGGCATCGGCCAAATTCGACTTGCGATTGGTTTCTTCCCAGACCGCAGGATCCAGCGGCGCGAAAAAGGTATCCGCGTCGGCTACGTGGGTATCGACGCGAGTCAGGTGAACAGCCGTCGCGTAGGCCATGGCTTGCGCGTAGATTTCGCCGCCGCCGATCACGGCGACTTCGCCGTCGACCTTCGCGAGTGCAGCATCAATGCCGTTGACAATTTCCTGACCTTCAAACGGCGCAGTCGCACCACGCGTAAGTACCAGGTTGCGCCGCCCTGGCAGGGCACGGCCAATTGCTTGCGCGGTTTTGCGACCCATCAACACCGATTTGCCGAGGGTCAACGCCTTGAAGCGTTTCAAGTCATCGGGCAAGTGCCACGGCAATGCATTGCCGCGTCCAATTGCACCGCGGCGATCAACGGCGACGATGATGGCGACCTCGTTCAAACTGCCACCGCCGCCCTGATCGCGGCTTGCGGTTGGTAGCCTTCGAAGGCGATGTCTTCGTAACGGAAATCGAACACCGAGCGTATCGCTGGATTTAACCGCAATGTCGGTAGCGTTCCCGGCGCGCGCGCGAGTTGCGTGCGTGCCTGATCGACGTGGTTGGAATATAGATGTGCATCGCCGAGCGTATGCACGAAATCGCCTACTTCCAGATCGCATACTTGCGCGACCATGTGCGTCAGCAACGCATAGCTTGCGATGTTGAATGGCACGCCGAGGAAAATGTCGCCCGAGCGTTGGTACAACTGGCACGACAGCTTTCCATCGGCCACGTAGAACTGAAACATGGTGTGACAAGGCTGCAAAGCCATCTCGGCCAACTCGCCAACGTTCCATGCACTGACAATCAAGCGGCGCGAGTCGGGATTGCGCTTGATGTGTTCAATGACTCCCGTGATCTGGTCGATGCTGCGGCCATCGGCCGTGCCCCACGACCGCCACTGCTTGCCATAGACCGGCCCGAGGTAGCCGTCGGCGTCTGCCCACTCGTCCCAGATGCCGACTCCGTTTTCCGTGAGATAACCCGTGTTGGTATCACCTGCGAGGAACCAGATCAGCTCGTGGATGATCGAGCGCAGGTGCAGTTTCTTCGTCGTGACCAGCGGGAAACCCTTGCGCAAATCGAAGCGCATCTGCCAGCCGAATACACTGCGCGTGCCGGTGCCGGTGCGGTCGTCTTTTCGCGTGCCGTGTTCCAGCACATAGCGCAGCAGGTCGAGATACACCTGCATCAGAGCTTGCCCGCTTTTTTCTTTTCTTTTGGAGGGTCGCTGACGATGCTCGGCGGCAACACCGGAGCGCGCGTCGATAGTGCGATCAGGAATACTCCGACCGCGATGAGTGGCAACGACAGCAACATGCCCATGGTCAACCAGCCGCCGGCGAGGAAACCGAGCTGCGCATCCGGCTCGCGCACGAATTCAACGGCAAAACGGAAGCCGCCGTACATCAGCGCAAACAATCCCGAGATCAGGTAACGCCGACGCGGTTTGGCCGACACCAGCCACAGCACCGCGAACATCACGAAGCCTTCGAGGATCATCTCGTACAGCGTCGATGGATGACGCGCTTCCTGGTTCAACATGCCGGCCTCGGCCAGCGTACGCAGCGACTCGATCGACTGGTCGGCAAGTTCGGGCGCTCGCGGGAAGATCATGCCCCATGCCACGTCGGTATGGCGGCCCCACAACTCGCCGCCGACGAAATTGCCGAATCGAACCAGACCCAATCCAACCGGGACGAATGGCGCGATGAAGTCCATGGTGTCGAAGTAGTGGATCTTGTGTCGATGCGACCAGATCCACGACGACAGAAGCACGCCGATCAAGCCACCATGGAACGACATGCCGCCCTGCCACACCTTGAAGAACGAAATCGGGTCGTTGGCCAACTCGGCGAAGTTGTAGAAAAACATGTAGCCGACGCGACCGCCAACGATCACGCCGAGCATGCCGTAGAAGAATAGGTCCGAATAAGCCTGCTCACCGACGGGCAGGCGACCACGCCGACGGCGGGATTCGCCCAATGCGTAAGCGCCGGCAAATGACAGCAGGTACATCAAACCGTACCAGTGCACCGCCAGCGGGCCAACCGAAAATGCGATTGGGTCGATGTCGACGAAATAGTGCATCAGCAGTCCTCGCAAATCACCGCAAAGCCTAGACCGGGAGCACCCGGAAAATGAAGCCCTTCAGATATTCGGTTTCCGGGATGGCAGGATGAACCGGATGATCGGGCCCCTGTTGCAGCGACACCAGCAACTGCGCCTGTCGATCCAGATGCCTCACGCCTTCCTGCACGGCACCGAGCAGCGCGACGCGCGGCATGTGGTGCGAGCACGAACAGGTAATCAGAATTCCTTCTCGCTGCAGCACCTGCATCGCCAGTTCGTTGATACGCCGGTACGCCGTGCGCCCTTCGCGAAAATCCTTCTTGCGCTTGACGAAGGCGGGTGGGTCGACAATCACGACGTCGAACTTCTCGCGCTCCTCGCGCATGCGCTTGAGTTCCTCGAAGGCATCGCCGCGAATCGCGCTGACGTTGTCGGCAAGACCGTTAAGCTGCGAGTTGCGGGTGATCGCATCGACTGCTGACTGCGAGCCATCAACACAGACGACTTCGTTGGCGCCAAGCTGCGCCGCGCGCAAGCCCCAGCCGCCGAGATAACTGAAGACATCCAGCACGCGCTTGCCTTCTACCAGCTTGGCCAAGTGATCGCGATTGGCGCGCTGGTCGTAGAACCAGCCGGTCTTCTGACCATGTTCCGGGTCGACTTCGAAGGTCAATCCGTTTTCCTTGACGATAACCTGGCCGCCCCGTTCACCGTGCGCCAACTCCACCGAATCGGTCAAGCCTTCCAGGCTACGGATCGAAGCATCGTTTTTCCACCAGAACTGGCGTGGTTTCAGCACCTTCACGGCCGCGGCGACGATGTCATCCTTGATGTTGTCCATCCCGGCCGTCGTGGCCTGCCCAACCAGCACGTCGCCGAAGCGGTCGATGGTCAAGCCCGGCAAGCCATCGGACTCACCAAACACGAGGCGATAGTACGGCTCGTTAAACAAGCGCTCGCGTAACGACAGCGCGATGTTCAAACGATGCACGATCAATGATCGATCAAGGGGATGCTCAAGCCCACGCGAGACAAGGCGTGCGCAGATCAATGAATTCGGATTGGCGTAACCGATGCCGATTGGCTTGTCTCGATGATCGACGATGGCAATCGCCTGCCCCGGCGTGAAGCCGCTGAGCGGCGTACGCTCGGTGTCCACTTCGTTGGAGAACACCCACAGATGACCGGCCCTTAGCCGCGCGTCTTCGCCCTTTTTCAGGACCAGGACGGAATACTCAACTTCGTCAGACACGCAATGCTCCAGCACCGGCAAGCCGGACATTGTACGTGTGCCCGCACGATCCGGTTCCTACGAATCCCGTTTTGCTACGATGGCACAACGGAAAAACCCGGCCTTAGCCGGGTTTCTGGTCTGCCGCTGAGCGAGTCAGCGTTGCGCGTCGTTTGCTGCAACCTTGGCATCGTCCAGCGCACGCTGGGCACCGGTCTTGGCCAGATCACGGGCAGCGTTGGCCTGATCCTGACAGGCCCCCTTGTCACCCGTGGTAATCGCATCGCAGCGCTCGCTCGACACCTTGTGTTCGGCATCGGCCGTGGCAACCGCGACATCGTAGCTCGCTTTGGCTTCCGTTGTGATCGTGTCCGCTTGCACCTTCACGACCTCGGCACGAGATTCAGCCGCAGCGTCGACGGCTATGGTGGAGGCGTCATTGATTTTCGCGTTGGCGTCGGCATGCGCCTTTGCTATCTCGGCTTCGGCCTGGGTACGCGCAGCTTCAAGCTTGTCATTCGCCTTGGCGACTTCCTCGTTCGCATTCTGTTGCGCTTGCGCCACATTCTCGGCGCCCTGCTCTCGCGCTTCGCCTACTTTCTCTGCGGGATCCTTTTGTTCGCATGCCGCAAGCGACAGCACGGCAGCAATGGAAGCCGCAAACAGGAAATAGCGATTGGTTTTCATGACGTTCCCCTTTTTTAGTGATGGCCTGCCAAGGCATCCGAGTGGTTGCGCCGGCGGCTGAACGGAGTAAAGACGAGCCCACGTGAACGGGAAGTGATCGCGGGCGCTGAGGGTCAGCTTGCGGTGGTCACCGGCAGCACATGCCGTGCGATCAATCGCAGCCGTTCGCGGCCGTTCCATTCGTCAAGTTCCATCTGATAGATCAAACGCAGCGGGCCCGCTTCCGGTTGCCGGGCTGGCGCGTTGAACACCATCGCTTCGAGTGCTTCACGCCGGCCAGCATGTTGCAGCGTCAGGCGCCAATGCTTTTCGGCGACGATCTTGAGTGCGAGCAGCTGGAATACGTTGTCGAACAAGGGGTCGGGATAGTTTTGTCCCCACGGCCCGGCGTAGCGCAGTTGCCGCGCCAGTGCAATATCGAAATCGGACCCATCCAGCGCGCCATCGGTTAGCAACTCGGCGTGCAGCGACTCGCTTGTCAGGCGACGACCGGCGACGTCATGGAATGCTCCGGAAAACGCATTGAGGCTCTTGCGCTGCAACGTAATCCCGGCCGCCATGGCATGGCCACCAAACCGAACAATCAACCCCGGATGCAGCGCGTCGACTTCAGCCAGAGCGTCGCGAATGTTGAAGCCTGGAATCGAGCGCGCTGATCCGCGCAACTCGTCACTGCCATCGCCGGCCGGTGCACAGGCAATCACTGGCCGATGCAGACGATCCTTGATGCGCGACGCGACCAGTCCGACCACGCCGGGATGCCACTCGTCGTCGAACAAGGTCAGCCCGGTTGGCAGTTCATTCGCATCGCGATGCGCCAACCACCGACTGGTGGCAGCTTCGGCCTGTTCCAGCATGTTGCCCTGCACTTCCCTACGCTCGGCGTTGATGTTCGACAAGCGATCCGCGAGTTCTCGCGCGACGCGATGATCGTCGGCGAGCAGGCATTCGATGCCGAGCGACATGTCTTCCAACCGGCCCGCCGCGTTGATGCGCGGCGCAACGGCAAAGCCAAGATCGCTGGCGACCGTCCGCGACGGGTCGCGGCCGCTGCTTTCCAGCAGCGCCGTGATTCCCGGCACTGAGCGACGGGCGCGGATGCGGCGCAGTCCAGCTTCTACCAGCAAGCGATTATTGCGATCCAGCGGAACCATGTCCGCGACGGTACCGAGTGCGACAAGGTCGAGCAAAACGCTGAGATCGGGCTCGGTCCCGTGCGCGTATGCGCCGCGCTCGCGCAAATAGGCGCGCAACGCAAGCAGCAGGTAGAACATCACCCCGACACCAGCAAGCGCCTTGCTCGGGAATGCATCGTCGGTCAGATTCGGATTGACGATGGCCGCAGCGCTCGGCAATGTCGGCCCCGGCAAATGATGGTCAGTCACCAGAACTTCTATGCCGAGGGCGTTCGCCGCATCGACGCCGGCGAGGCTGGCGACACCGTTATCGACCGTCACGATCAGATCAGGCTTCGGATCTCCCAAGGTCGCGACCAGCGCGGGACTGAGTCCATAGCCATGCAATACACGGTTGGGTACCCGGTACGCGACCCGCGTCGCGCCCAGCATTCGCAATCCACGCATCGCAACAGCCGTGCCGGTCGCGCCATCGGCATCGAAATCGCCGACTACAACGATTTGCGAGGCGCTGTCGATTGCCTTCGCCAGCAGCTTGCAGGCGCGATCGAGCCCTCCGAGTGAAGTCGGTGCAACCAACTGGGCAAGACGGTGCTCCAGATCGGCGGGATCGGTTACACCGCGCGAGGAATGAATGCGCTGCAATACCGGATGCACCGAATCAGGCCAGTTGCAGCAGTCTGCTGGCACGGGACGTTGGCGAATGGTGGAAGGTGCGGACGGTGTCATCATGGCGACGAGTTTATGCGAAGCAACCTCGCCTTTATGGGAAGCCCCGTCATCATTCGATAGTCAGTGTTTTTCGGTAGACTGGCCGAGCCGCCCGGCATCCGGGCCCTACACGTCGATGTAATGAGCGAGGACCCACCTAGTAGCCAGCCGGCGCGTTCCTGGTTTGGTCGATTGACCCAGGCGCTGTCCGGCGAAGTAACCAGCCGCGAAGAGTTGCTGGAAGAATTGCGCGATGCGCGCGCCAACGGCCTGCTCTCGAACGACACCTTGTCAATGATCGAAGGCGCGATCCACGTGTCCGACCTCAAGGTCTGGGAAGTGATGATTCCCCGCGCGCAAATGGTCTCGATCGAGATCGACGCGCCGCTTCATGAAATTCTGGCTACGGTGATTGAATCGGGCCATTCTCGATTCCCGGTACACGGCGATCATCGCGACGAAGTCCTCGGCATCCTGCTCGCCAAGGACCTGTTGCGATGCTTCAAGGAGGGAACCGCTCAAGACATACGCCCCATGTTGCGACCGGCGTCGCTGATACCGGAAAGCAAGCGCCTGAATATCCTGCTCAAGGAATTCCGCCTTTCGCACAACCACATGGCTGTCGTCGTCGACGAATATGGTGGTGTCAGTGGTTTGGTGACGATCGAGGACGTACTCGAACAGATTGTCGGCGACATCGACGACGAGCACGACGACGATGACGATCCGAAAGACAACCTGATCCAGTCAACCAACGACGGGCGCTATCTGGTCAACGCGCTGACGCCGCTGGCGGTATTCGATGACCGCTTTGAATCGGAGTTCGCGAGCGATGAGTTCGACACGATCGGGGCGTTGCTGACCGCGCAATTCGAGCACGTGCCGGAGATCGCCGAGGAAACAACCCTCGGTGGCCTGCATTTCCGGGTGACGAAGGCCGATAGCCGACGCTTGTTGCAGGTCGCGGTCAGGGTTCACGAGGCGTGAGTTTTGGGGCGTGTTTGCGTGGCGTTGGTATAGCCTTCGCTTTGTTTTTCTGGCCCGCGATCGCTGGTGCGCAAGCGCTGCCGGCGGCTGGCGATAACCTCGAAATCAGCTTGGTCACCTACGGCCCGGGCGAAATCTACTGGGAGCGTTTTGGCCACAACACGGTTGTGGTGCGCGACGTGTCGACAGGACGCGCGGTTTCCTACAATTACGGCATGTTCGACTTCGAACAGGACGACTTCTTCGTCAACTTTCTGCGTGGCCGGATGATGTACAAGATCGGCGCTTTCAATTTCGACGAGGAATTCCCGCTTTACATCGATGACGGCCGCAGTGTTGAGCAACAAGTGCTCGATCTTGCTCCATCGCGAAAACTGGAACTCGCCGCATTTCTGGCGAACAACGCGAAACCCGAGAACGCCTCGTATCGCTACGACTATTTCGTCTCAAACTGCTCGACGAAGCTGCGAGATGCACTCGACAAGGTGCTCGATGGCGCGATTCGCAAGCAGTCGGAAGGACGTTCGCGAGGCTACACATTTCGGCTTGACGGATTGCGGCTGACCGCGCCGGATCCTTGGCTGATGCTGGCGATCGATCTTGGCCTTGGACCCTATTCTGACCAGCGCCTGAATTTTTGGCGCGAAAGTTTCGTGCCTATGACACTGGCCAGTGTGGTTTCGACGATCACCCTGACAGATGGCCGCCCGCTGGTTTCAAGCAAGCGCATCTTGGCCGAGAGCCGCGTCTCCGAGCCACTCGTGTTGCCGCCCGATCTGCGACCGTGGTTTGGCATGTTGGGACTAGCGATTGCCATCGGCCTGACAGCGCTTCACGCGACTCGCCGCAATTCGTTTTCGCGGATCATTTTTGCGTCGGCTGCGACGCTTCTGTCGTTGTGCTTCGGACTTGGTGGCTTGGTGCTGGTCGGACTTTGGGCTTTCACCGAGCATCAATCGGCGTGGCGCAATGAAAACCTGTTGCTGTTGAATCCGCTGTGCTTGTTGCTGCTGCCGACCTGGATCGGCGCGTTTCGACGAGGCTGGACAGTCTCCCCGCGCGCGCAGGTCCTGGCTTGGACTATTCTGTTTTGCGCGGCTGTCGGCTTGTTCCTGAAGGTGCTGCCGTCTTTCGTGCAGGCGAATCTCCACTGGATCATACTGATCCTGCCGATGCATCTCGCGCTGGCGCGATCGGCACGATTGTCATCCGCGCCCGCCCCGTCGGAATAGACCCGGTCAGTTCGGCGCGTAATCCCTCTGGAAGCTTATTTCCTGATCGGCCAGGCCTTCCGCCGAAACATGCAGCGTGTAAACCATTGTGTCCGGCGGAGTGAGCGTGAACTCGGCGATATAGATCGGCGCGTCAGCGTCGGCGTGTTCGACGAAGGTGAGCACAACTGGTTTCGCGGCAAGGCTTTTCGCGGTGCCACTGATGGTCGCCGCAATAGCGTCGTCGCTGCCGTTCACATTGCTGCGCACTGTTACCTGCAACAT
Organism: Rhodanobacteraceae bacterium; assembly: GCA_043752325.1. GTDB lineage: Bacteria > Pseudomonadota > Gammaproteobacteria > Xanthomonadales > Rhodanobacteraceae > Dokdonella. The sequence goes on from JAYUYW010000086.1 coordinate 15,065, forward strand.
CGCCGCACTCGGCCCGCGCTGCAGGTTGTAACGCTTGCTGATCTGCTCGGGCAGCTGGTTGATCTGGATTGCGCTGTAATAGATATCGAAGTCGCCGACGCGGCGCATCTGGTTTTCGTCGGAGCCGGTTTGCGCTGCAACGCCCGTCGCCAATGAAAGGGTCGCGAGCACCGCCAGCACTCGGATGAGTCGATTCGGTGTTGTTGTCATGTCAACTTCCTTTCGCCAGTTGCAGCCCAGTGTCGAGCAAGGGCTGCACGATGAGGATACGAACCAGCAGGATTGCCAACCAGGCCAGCATCGGCGAGAAGTCAATCCCACCAGGCGCCGGCAGCACGCGGCGTATCGGTTTGAGCACGGGCTCGGTCAGCCCGAATACCAGAGGCACGGCAGGATGATAACTGCCGCCATTGCCGACGAAGCTGAGCACGATGCGAACGATCAGCAGTATGACGGCAATCGTCAGCACCAGGCCCAGCAGGTCCGCCAGCGCCATCAGCGCAAGGCCGGCGACTCCCAGAGTCTCGCCCATCATCGCGTAGACGATTACCAGCTTCAGCGCCGTCAACAGCCACGCCACCAATACGCCGGCGACATCAAACCCGCGCCATGCCGGAATGATGCGCCGCAACGGAAGCAGCACCGGATTGGTGATGCGATAGAGGAACTGGCAGATCGGATTGTTGCAATTGGCGCGCACCAGTT
>JAYUYW010000087.1:0-6644 GCA_043752325.1 Rhodanobacteraceae bacterium
ATGCCCGATTCTATCCGGTGTGTCGACGCGCTGACTGGTACCACGCGTCACTGGTCTTGTTACGCACCGCAAAAACTGCCAACGCAGCCACCGCATCGAGTGTCGGCTGTACTACACTGCGGCTACCGGGCACCTCGGGAGGTGTCGTACCAGCAGAAGTTTGTTTGATTGCATGCACTTGCCCGAATTCATTCAGAATACTTCGAGAATCGGGCCGGCGGCCTTTGGCAACCCGTCGATCAAGCAGCTGCATATTTCATTCATCTGCATAGCTATTGTCGGGAACCGCAATGTCTGACTCCAAAACCGTTGATATGAACGGCCTTAAGGTGATGGTGATCGACGACTCGAAAACCATCCGGCGCACGGCGGAAACGCTGCTGCGCAAGGAAGGCTGCGACGTGGTCACCGCAACTGACGGCTTTGAAGCGCTGGCGAAGATTTCTGACCACCAGCCGCAGATCATCTTCGTCGACATCATGATGCCGCGCCTGGATGGCTACCAGACTTGCGCGCTGGTGAAGAACAACCACGTGTTCAAATCGACGCCAGTGATCATGCTCTCGTCGAAGGATGGCCTTTTCGACAAGGCGCGTGGTCGCATCGTCGGCTCCGAGGAATACCTGACCAAACCGTTCACCCGCGAAGAACTGCTGGGCGCAATCCGCCGTCACGTGAGCGCGAAGTGAGCGTGCTGGAAGTTCGGGAACAATTTGCACGGGGAGCGCGCCATTGAACACGCTGGCATCCTCGCGTTCGCCGTTCGAGATTCTTGCTGAGTTCGAGCAGCGGAGCTTGGCGCATGGCGTCGGAGCGCAGCATCAGGCCGATGCGCCGGGCGTCTGGCGCGGCATCGGCTTCCGGGTCGGCCAGCGCCGGTTGCTCGGTGCGATTGGCGACGTCAACGAAATACTTGCGGTGCCAAGCCTCACGCCAGTTCCCGGCACAAGGGATTGGCTGCTCGGCGTTGCGAACGTGCGCGGTAATCTTGTCCCGGTCGTGGACATGACCGCGTTCATTGATGGCGTGGCGGCGGAACTCACCGACAACAGTCGCTTGCTGCTGGTCCGCCAACCGGCGGGAAGCGTCGGCCTGCTGGTCGATGAAGTTTTCGGCCAGCGCACGGTGGCGTCCGAACAGGTGAATGCTGCCGATGAGGATTCCGATCCGGCGGTCGCGCGCTTTGTTCACGAGCGGGTGCAAAGTGGCAATTTCGATTGGGGATTGTTCAATCTGAGTGCACTGGTGCGCGGCGTCGAATTTCAGCAGGCGGGGTTGTAGTTCAACCGGGCGTCGCAGCAATTTTGCAAATCTATCGAGTGGGGATAAGCACAGCATGGCGACCAGCAAGAAACAAAAGGCAGTTGAAACCGGCGGACGAAACTGGCCACTGCTCGGGCTGTTGACGATACTTCTCGGTTTCGCGTTCGTCACGTTTGCCGTGCTGTGGAATCAGCGCGGCGGCGACAGCGCAGCCATCGAGAGTACAACCAGCATTCAGATCGAGGCGCAGGCACTGGCGCGCTACTCCGCTGCCGCATCCCAGGGCAACCTCGAGGCGTTCGACGAGTTGGCCCGCACTCGCGCCAACCTGGCCAGCCGGGTCGACCTATTGAGCGGTCCGAACGGCTATCCGCAACGCGAAGAAGTGGCCGTTCCGATGGCGGCGCTGGTGGCTGCCTGGGCAACGGCATCGGCCGAGGCTGATCGCATCCTGAGCCTTCGTGACGTGGTGCTCGATGCGACCGCAGCTGGCGTCGAAGCGCGACGCAAGTTGTTGCCGCTGGTCAGCGCCCTCGACAGTCTGGCGGTGCGCAGCGGTGATCGCAATGGCGCTGCGCAAACCGCAACGCGACTGGCTGATCGCATTCTCCGCCAATTGGGTGAGTTGCTGTACGGCGTAACTGGCATCGGCAGCAACGCGAATACCATTTCCACTGATGCTGCCGCATTCGGCGTCGCCCTTAGCAACGTCCCGATTTCCGGCGATAACCGCTTGATCGAAGCTGGCGCTACCTGGGCCAGCCTTGAGCCCGCCGTGCAACGCGCCGGCAAGGCCGCAGCACAGCTCGCTGCGGCACGCGGTGCCGCAGCTGTAATCGTGAGCGAAAGCCAGATATTGCAATTGCGCGCCGCAACGCTGGCGGAAAGCATCGACGCGCTCGCCACCAAACGGCGTTGGCCGAACGTACTGTCTGCCGGCATTGCGGCGCTCGCAGCGCTGGCCCTGTTGTTGGTGCTGGTATTCAAATTGATCCGCAGCCAGCAGCGCCGCTATAAAGAATCCATCCAACTCAACTTGCGCAACCAGGAAGCCATCCTGCGATTGCTCGACGAAATGGGCTCGCTGGCGGAAGGTGACCTGACCGTTCAGGCAACGGTGACGGAGGACATCACCGGCGCGATTGCCGATTCGGTCAACTTCGCCATCGAGGCATTGAGGTCGCTGGTTACCACAATCAACGAGACTGCCGTGCAGGTGGCGTCTGCGGCTAGCGAAACCCAGGCCACGGCGATCAGTCTGGCCGAAGCGGCCGAGCAACAGGCACGCCAGATCAATGCGTCTTCGACTGCCGTCAACGAAATCGCCGGCTCGATCGACCGCGTTTCGGCCAACTCGGCAGAAAGCTCCGAGGTCGCCCAGCGCTCGGTGGTTATCGCCGCCAAGGGCGCCCTCATGGTACGACAGACCATTGACGGCATGGATACGATCCGCGACCAGATCCAGGAAACCGCAAAACGCATCAAGCGCCTCGGCGAGTCGTCACAGGAAATTGGAACCATCGTCGAACTGATCAACGATATTGCCGAGCAGACCAACATCCTCGCCTTGAATGCCGCCATTCAGGCAGCCTCGGCCGGTGAATCGGGACGTGGATTCGCGGTCGTTGCGGATGAGGTGCAGCATTTGGCCGAGCGTGCATCCAACGCAACCCGGCGCATCGAAACACTGGTCCAGACCATTCAGTCGGATACCAACGAGGCGGTCAGTTCCATGGAGCAGACCACCGCCGAGGTGGTTTCCGGCGCGCGAATGGCCGAGGACGCTGGCTTGGCGCTGGGCGAGATCGAAAACGTGTCAACCGACTTGTCCGGCTTGATCCAGCGCATTTCCGCCGCGGCGCGCCAGCAGGCGACGGCGGCAACCAGCATCTCGGAAACAATGGCGACTATCCGCGAAATCACCCGGCAGACGTCAACTGGTGCAAGCCAGACGGCGGAATCGATCGGCAACCTTGCCCAGTTGTCGGCGGGCCTGCGTCGTTCGGTCGCCGACTTCAAGCTGCCGGCATGAACGCTGCAATGGAACTGGCGCACGGAAGCCGCGAGGACTGAGCATGAAATTGCAACAAGACATCGACTTCAACGGTCTCGGGTGGATCAAGGGCGAGATCGACGCAACCCTCAAGCAGTCCCAGGAGGCGCTCGAGGGTTTCGTCGACAACCCCGCCGACACCGGTTTGATGCGTCTTTGTTCGGCCTACCTGCACCAAGTGCAGGGCGCGCTGCGTATGGTCGAGTTGTACGGTGCGGCGATGGTTGCCGACGAAATGCAATTGCTCGCACAGTCAATCGTCGACGGCCGAATTAACGCACCGGATGATGCATACACCGTTTTGCTGCGCGGCATCTTGCAGTTGCCTAATTATCTGGAACGCGTCCAGGAAGGCCACAAGGACGTTCCGGTAGTCCTGTTGCCCTTGCTCAACGACCTGCGCGCCTGTCGTGGCGAAAAGTTGCTAACCGAGTCGGTTTTGTTCTCAACCGGCAAGCTCGACGAGACCACCCGTGTGCACGCCGGCGAGCTACCGGAAGTCGGGCCGGCCGCGGTACCGCAGCAGCGCATTCGTCGCCTGCGCGATGCCTACGAATTCACCCTGCTTCGCTGGTTCAAGGCTCCTAACTCGGGCGAACATCTGACCCGGTTGATCGCGATCCTTGATCGCTTGTATTCGTTGTCGATGCAACCCGAGGCACGCAGCCTGTGGCGGGTAGGCACCGCCGTGCTCGAAGCGATACGCGAAGGTTCGCTGGAGCCCAGTGTCACTGTCAAATTGCTATTCGGCCAGATTGACCGCGAGTTCAAGCGTTTCGCCGAAGAAGGCGAGTACAGCCTCGCCGCGAAGCCGCCACGCGAGGTAATGCAGAGCCTGCTCTATTACATCGCACACTCCAGCGCTGACGGCCCGCGCGTTTCCGAAGTGCGTCGTATCTATCAACTCCAGGCGGCGTTGCCGACCGATGGCGAGATGCAGCAAGCCGAAGGTGCGATGGCCGGCCATAACCGGACCTTGTTGAACACGGTGTCGAACGCGATCAAGGACGATCTTTTGCGCGTCAAGGAAATGCTCGACATGTTCCTGCGCACCCGTGACGCCGATCCCTCCGTGCTGCTGGAGCCCGCCGAATCCCTGGGTAGGGTCGGCGATACGCTGGGCATGCTCGGCCTTGGCATCCCGCGCCAGATGATCGAGGAACAGCGCCTGATCATCGAAGAAATGGGCAGCGCGCGCGGCAGTCTCGACGAACCGCGTTTGCTCGATGTTGCCAAGGCGTTGCTGGTTGTCGAGACCACTCTGGACGACCATATCGATCGCCTCGGCAGCGGGGCGGATTTGAGCCTGCCATTGCCCGGCGAGCTGGAGCTTCCGAAAGCGGAAGTGCGCAAGATTCTCGACGCGCTGATGCGCGAAGCGGCGAGCAACGTACAACAGGTGAAGTTCGACATCGTCGCCTTCATCGAATCGCCGTGGGACCACGCTAGGATCGAGCCGATCCCGCACCTGCTAGAAGAAATCGTCGGCGCATTGAACATGCTCGACCTTGGCGAAGCCGCCGAGGCGATGACCGGGATCTTGCGCTTCGTGGACGGCGAACTGCTGGGCCGTCATGTGGTGCCCAGCGCCACTCAAATGGATCATCTTGCCGACGCGCTTTCGTCGATCGAGTACTACCTTGATGCAACCCGCGAGCAGCGCGCAGGACGCGATGAGATTCTGCGGGTGACTGAACGCGCCCTCGGCGACCTCGGCTATTGGCCGGTGCCGCCAAGCGTACGACGCCCGGGCGATGCCGAGCCTGCCATTTCGGATGTCTCGGCTGGTAACGGAAATTCTGACAGCGCGGACGCGGACGGCGATGCGCACGATCTGTCCACCGTTGCTCCGATGCCGGGATGGACAGGCGAGATCGACGACGCGGCTGAAGCTAGAAACGCGGTCCTGCCGACCCGCAGCCTGCCATTGCCTGCACCTCCACCCAGCTCGTTCACCCAATACGGTTTCGTCGGCGACGACGAGGGTGGCATCGATCAGGAAATTCGCGAGGTCTATCTCGAAGAAGTTGACGACGAAATAGCTGCATTGGCAGTCGCTCTTGCGGCTTGGCTCGCAGCACCCGACCAGTCGAATCTGTTGGTTCCGATCCGACGTTCTTTCCATACGCTGAAGGGCTCTGGTCGCCTGGTCGGGGCCGTCGCGATTGCCGAGTTCAGCTGGAAGGTCGAGAGCGTATTCAATCGTGTGCTTGAAAGCAGCATGCCTGCCGGACCCGAGGTACAGGCATTCGCGAAGGATGCGGTTGCGATGCTCCCCGCGCTTGCCGTGGCGCTGCGTAGCGGCGTCGCACCCGGTGAGGATGTCGAAGACCTTATGCAACGCGCGCATGAATTGACGAACGTCGAGTTTGCGCGCGCGTCTGTGCAGCGTGACGCAACATCCGTTGCAACCGATAGCGCCATTAGGCAACTCGTTGGTGCCAACACGGACGCGGTGTCGAATCAGCCGAATATCGATCCGGCGCTGTTGGAGATATTCACCACAGAAATGGGGATACATGGGGCAGTCATCGACCGCTACTTGGCCGATTGTTCGCCCGTGCCGGTGCCCGTCACAGACGAGCTTTTGCGCGCGGTGCACACGCTCAACGGTGCCGTCGCCGTGGTCGAAGTTCCAGCACTTGGCAGCGTGCTCGTTCCGGCCGAGGGCTACCTGCATCGAATGCGCAGTGCCGGGCTGGCACCGGACGGCCCCGGCATGATGGCGCTGCATCGAATCGCGGACATGGTGCGTGAAGTAAGGGAAAAGTTGGGCAGTGAATCGGCGCTGCCGTCCGAACCATCCGGTTTGGCTTCGCGGCTGGGCGAAATGCGCGACGCCATGCCTGAGCCAAATGCGCAGCAGTACGGTGACGACGCCACTAGCGACGAGTTCGGCGAGGGTGCCGAAGAATCGGCCGACATCGGCCTCGATTTCAGTTCGGAGTTCAGCGAAGACAGCGTTGCCGATTCGTCGGTTTACGACGGCGAAATTGCCGCCAAAGATGACAGCGACAACGGCCGCGATTTCTTCAGCGATGGTGATGCCACGTTGATCGATTCAGTGTTGTTGTCGGTGCCACTCGTCACACCGTACGACAAAGGCCCGTCCGACTCCTCGACACCGAGCGAACCAGCGTCAATCACTGAGGCCGAGACCGAAGCCGAAGCCGAGACCGAAGCCGAGACCGAAGCCGAGACCGAAGCCGAGACCGAAGCCGAGACCGAAGCCGAGACCGAAGCCGATTCGTCGGTTTACGACGGCGAAATTGCCGCCAAAGATGACAGCGACAACGGCCGCGATTTCTTCAGCGATGGTGATGCCACG
>JAYUYW010000088.1:0-2540 GCA_043752325.1 Rhodanobacteraceae bacterium
AACAGCACGCAGCGCAAAGCGCTGCGTAAAGCCGCCGCTTCGCCGCGGTTGAAGTTTCTTTTGATCCACGCGCCCGCTCCTGTCGGCAGGTACTGGACGGAAAAGCCGCCTGCGGGACGCGAAATGGATTGCGCGTCTTCGGCTGCGGCACAGGATGTGACTTCAGCCGAACCCGGCCAGTGCTTGCGTACCCGCACGGCTTCAACGTGCGGGCGACAGGCCATCGGGCCGCATCTTTTGGTGACTTTTCTCTGCGCGAGAAAAGTTACTGGGTCGGCGGCAGCCGAACCATACGCTTGACACATCTGGCGACAGCGAACGAAAGCGAAGCGGCGGGAGGCAGCCCGGCGAAACGCATGGCCAGTCTGGCGACAGCCAAACAACAGGGTGCCTTCGGCACCCTCATCAACTGCTCAAAAAATTTGGCGTCAGCCAGACAGCGAACGCGTCAAGAAGCGCCTTTCTTCGCGGCGAGATCTGCAAGAACTTGCTTGACGTTCTTCTCCGGATCGACATCACGATAGCGCTTGACGACCGCGCCGTCAGGCGAAATCAGAAATGTCTCGCGTCGGGCGTAATCGCCGAAGCCTTCCTTGCTGGTCAGCACACCGTAGGCGCGTGCCGTGTCGTGTTTTGCATCCGACAACAGCGGAAATGGAACACGATATTTTTCGGCGAATTCCGTGTGCGACTTTACGTCGTCGAGGCTGACGCCGACGACTTTTGCACCGGCTTTTTTCAATGCCGCGATGTCATCGCGAAAAGCGCAGACCTGGGTGGTGCAGCCGCCGGTGAAATCTTTCGGGTAGAAGTACAGCACCAGGTAGCCGTCCTTGAAATCGGAAAGCTGGTGCCACTTCGAATTCTGGTCCTGCAAGCGGAACGCCGGCGCGGCGTCGCCCGCCTCCGGGCCGGCCATCTCGGCGGCGGATAGCGTTACGGCAATCGGCAGAAGCAGAGTCAACATCAACGACAACAGGGCTTTCATTTTATGGTTTCCAGTTGAGACAAGTGGGCGCATGGACTTCAAGGTGTTGGCTATCGCGACGAGGAAGTCGCAAATATTCGCTCTGCGCGATTGAACAGTATCCACGAGGTGGCGATGTATTTGTCGCCGCCCTTTGGACGGTTGCCGCGGTGAGTGTGGGTGAAGGCCGCGGGGGCGATCAGCATGGCGCCGGTTTTGGGGGCAATTTTGCGTTGCTGGTGCAGGAATTCGGTTTCGCCTTCGGCGAAGTTGTCGTTCAGATAGACCGACCAGAGCAGGGTTCGATGCAGGGTTTCCGATTGCGGGTCGTTCGCTTTCGGGTAAAGCTCGCAATGCCAGTATGGATATCCGCCCTGGTCGGCGACGTATTTCTGGATGTTGATGCTGCCTGGCCGGAAAAGCTTCAGCGCCAGAGCCTGCAACAGCGAATCGGACATTGAGTGGATGTCGGTTGGCCCGAGCAGGTTCTGCTCGCCCGTGACGGGGTCGGGCATGCGCAACGACATCGGCGCGATGGCGGTATAGGGGTGCTTGCGCAGGTAGGCCTTGAAGCAGGTGAGCATCGCGGTGTTGAGAAGATTAGCGGCGTCCTGCCATTCCTCGTGGTCGTCGAGGGTGATGTCCCAACTGTCCTTCAAGCTCAGGTCGACGCCGCCGCCGGTTGAACCACGCAGCTTGCGATTGCTGCGGCTGAAGCGATCTATCAGCGCCGCGCAGGCGGCTGGGTCGATCACGTTGGGGTATAGCTCGATGAAGTCCTCGCTCATTCCGCGATACTAACGGCGAACATTCACGAAAAGAATCCAAACCATCCGTCCCTATCGCATCCGGCTATGGCTGCGCGACCGTCGCAACCTGGTCTGGACCACCCCGACCGCTGCCAGCGTGATCGCCATCGCCATCGCCATCGCGATGGCATTGGCGGCGCCGCCAGCCATTCCTGGTTGCCGCCGGAATTTCTCCCGAAAATCAAACCCGAAACTTGGGAATCGGTGCTTGGCGTGCTTGCGACCAGCATGTTGACCGTGACCATGGCGAGCCGAAAAAGTTGACAGATGAAAACCCGCTGAAGTTTGATCACCTCAGCGTCGTAGGCCTCGACCAAGCTGCACTCATCGGTGACGGCTTCGATCCGATCAGCCGCGATAGTGCGGGGATGATGGAAGTAGGCATACGTCTGCAGAAACTGCTCGCCATCATCGCCAAGAACACCAATCCGATCATTGCGCAGGCCGCTGCGGTTCAAGCCGTTGCCCTGCAACGGGCAGCGAAGCGTTTCGAAATCGCACGCAATACGCGCCTGCTCACGGAAACCCATCGTGCCCTGTTCGGTGTCGACGAGCCCGCCGGCGACATGGCCGCATCGCGTGACAAGCGCTGATCATCCTCGGTCAGCGGTTACCTGCGTGGGGCCTTTCACGCGAGTCCCGTACTCACGCGCCTCCGCGGTCCAAAGCGAATCGATCAGATCAGCGGTACTAGACCCCGTGCAGAACGAATGTAGAGCTACCGTCAGGAATGGAAGAAATCGACCTTGCCGTCGTCTAGGGCG
>JAYUYW010000089.1:0-6614 GCA_043752325.1 Rhodanobacteraceae bacterium
TCCACGCCCATGTCGCGCAGCCGTGCGATGGCTCCGACGGCTGAGTTGGTGTGCAGGGTCGATAGAACAAGGTGACCAGTCAGCGATGACTGCACGGCGATTTCGGCGGTTTCCAGATCGCGGATTTCGCCGATCATCACCACGTCCGGATCCTGTCGCAGGATGGCGCGCAGGCCGCGTGCAAAGGTCATGTCGACGCGCGTGTTGACCTGGGTCTGGCCGACGCCGTCCAGGTAGTACTCGATCGGGTCTTCGACAGTCATGATGTTGCGCGAACTGTCGTTGAGCTTGAGCAGCGAGCCGTACAACGTTGTCGTCTTGCCCGAGCCGGTTGGGCCGGTGACGAGCAAAATGCCGTGCGGTCGCGAAATGAGATTTTCCAGACGTCCGCGCAGTTCGTCACCCATGCCCAGGTGGATCAGGTCGAGCTTGCCGGCTTGCTTGTCGAGCAGGCGCAACACGACGCGCTCGCCGCGACCGGCCGGAATAGTCGACACGCGCACGTCGACTGGGCGGCCGGCGATGCGCAAACCGATGCGGCCGTCCTGCGGCAATCGCTTTTCCGCGATATCGAGTTTGGCCATCACCTTGATGCGGCTGACCACGGCGTTGGCAATGCCCTTGCGTGGCGCCAGCACTTCGCGCAGCACGCCGTCGATACGGAAGCGCACGATAAGGCGATTTTCGTAAGGCTCGACGTGGATGTCCGAGGCGCCTTCCTTTACGGCTTCGGTGAGCAGCGCATTGATCAGGCGGATGATCGGCGCGTCGTCTTCGCTTTCGAGCAGGTCTTCGGGTTCCGGCAACTCGTCGGCGAGTGTTTTAAGGTCCAGCGTTTCGTCGAGGTCGGACACCATTGCGCGGGCATCGTCGCCTTGCTCGTAGAGGTCGCGCAACAGGCGTTCGAACTCGGCGGGTTCGTAGCTGGCGAGTTTCAACGGGATGCCTAGATGCCGACGCATTTCGGCGAGCACCGATGGTTTCACGCCTCTCCGGCAGGCGATTTCAGCGTGATCGGAATGCCATGCGAGCAAGGTCGCGCCATGCCGGCGCGCGAAGCCGAAGCTGGGGCGCGACGGTCGTTCGGCGACCGCCTCAGTCACCGACGCTTGCCCGGTTTGGCGCCAGCAGGGTTGCCGTCAAGTTGAGTCGCGCCTTTCTGGATCGGCTCGCCATCAAGGCTGGGGCTCATCAGGAAGTCGTGCACCTTGGGCAGCAGCGGTTGCTCGTGGTCCGGCGTGATCGGCCACTGTTGCTGGCGCAACTGCAACTGCTCGGTGCGCATGTAGTTGTACTTCTCGCTGGACACGGCGCTTTCGCTGGCCTTGTCGCGCAGTATCTGCGGACGCAGGAAAATCATCAGGTCGCGCTTCTCGTTCTTGTTCGAGCGATAGCGAAACAGGTTGCCGAGGATCGGAATACTTCCAAGACCCGGCACCTTGGAATTGGTGTCGCTGGTCTGGTTGTCGATCAAGCCACCAAGGATCAGCAGCGCGCGATCGGCGACGATGACGTTGGTGGTCAGTTCGCGCTTGTTGGTGACCAGATCAACCGCGCCGGACACCTGCGGAGCTAGCGACGAGACCTCTTGATGAATCGCCAAGCGAACGGCATCGCCTTCGTTGATCTGCGGTGTCACCTTCAACACCAGGCCAACGTCCTTGCGCTCGATGGTCTGGAACGGATTGCTGACGCCGCTGTTGCCGCCGCCGGTGCCGGTCGCGCTGTAACTGCCGGTGAGGAAGGGCACCTCTTGCGCAACCTTGATTTCGGCTTCCTGGTTGTCGAGCGTGAGGATCGACGGCGTCGACAGAATGTTGGTCTTGCCATCGCCACGCAGCGCGCGCACGAGGGCACCGAGATTCAAGATTTCGGTGTCGGTGCCGGGAATTTTTACCGTGCCATCGACGTAGCCGAGCGAGAGTCCGCCCAGGCCACCCAAACCCGCCGCATTGGCGGCCAGTCCAAGCAGGCTGGAATTGCCATTGGGGCCAGGGAAGTTGGTGCCACCGATCACTCCTTGTCCAAGCGTGCCATCGTCGCTCTGAGGCGCGGTGAACCACTGCACGCCGAGTTCGCTGGCGGTGGTGTCGGCCACTTCAGCGATCACCGCTTCAATCAACACCTGTGCGCGGCGTACGTCGAGCTGGCGGATCACCGATTGCAGCGAGCGGTAGATTGCCGGCGGCGCGCTGATGATCAAGGCGTTGGTCTGCTCGTGAGCCTGGATGGTCGCGATTCCGCCGCTTGCGCCAGACGATGAGCCCGCACTTGACGGCAAGGTGATGCCTGCCGCAGCGCCAAGTGCGCTGGCAACCGACGGGCCGGATGACGGCGGCGCTTCGCCCGTCAACGTCGATGCTACGCCTTGCAGAATCGGAACCAGATCTTTCGCGCTGGCGTAATTCAAGTACACCACTTGGGTGGCGCCGCCACTGTCCAGTGGGGTGTCCAGATGCACGAGCAAGGCGCGCATGCGCAGGCGTTCGGTTTTGGAGCCGGACAGCAAAATCGAATTGGTCCGCGTATCGGCAAACACCTTGGCCGAGCCGTTCGGTTGCGCGGCGTCGTTGCCGGCCAACGAGGTCAGCGTGCGTGCCACTTCGGTCGCGTTCGCATGCGAAAGCGGAATCACTTCCACTTCGGCCTCGGAGACGGTGTCGATGCGACGGATGATGTCCATGATCCGGGACACGTTGCTCGCGCGATCGGAAATCACCAGCGAATTGGAGCTACCGTTCGCGATCAACTGCGCTCCTTGCGGCATCAGCGGTCGCAAGACTGGCAATAGTTCGGTCACCGAAACGTGCTTGACCGGAACGATCTGGGTAATCACTTCGTCGCTGCTGCGACCTGCAGCGCCAATGCCGCTGGAGCCATCCTGCTGCGCCTGCGCCTCCGGAACAATCTTGATCATGCTGCCCGACGGCACCGCCGCATAGCCGTGCACGCGCAGCACCGACAGGAACACATCATAGATCTCGTCCGGCTTCATCGGCCGGCCTGAAATGACGGTGACTTTGCCGGTCACATTCGGCGCAACGATGAAGTTGCGGCCAGTGATTTCGGAAACCGTTGCGATCAACGCCTGGATGTCGGCGTCTTTCAGGTTCAACGTGTGGCGGCCGTCATTGGTAGCCGCAGACATTGCGTCGGCTGGCGGCACTTGCGCCCAGGCAGGCGACATCGCGACGATGAAAAATACGATCAGTGCAGACAGTTTCATGCAGGAGTGTCCGTGGGAATCATGGTTTGCCAACGGTCACGTCGACCGGCTGGCCATTGCGCTGCACGGTCACCCGCACGCTGGTCGCATTTTGCACGCTGGCGAGAATTTCCGCCGCGCGTTGCGGTGAATCGATGGTGATGCCGTTGACTGCTGTCACCAGGTCACCGGCTTCCAGGCCGAGCTTGGTCATCGTTGCTGCGTCGAGCCCACGCACGCGCATGCCGAGCAGCTTTCCATCCTCGATCACAGGCGTGGCGAGCTGGGTGAACTGGGCGGGGTTGTTGCGCACCTGCTCCATCGACTTTTCCCAGTCGACGGCGCCGTTGGCGAGTTGCGGCGGTGTGTACGGGGCCGGCGTGGCTTCTGTCGTGGGGGTCGCGGGCTTGCGCGCCGATGTATTGGCGGCCGACAGATCAAAAATTGGCCCCGGTTGTGCTGCGCCCGCGGCCTGGCGCGGAAGTATGAGCGACTCGCGCGTGCCATCGCGCGAGATGACCACATGGTCGGTATGCACTTCGACCAGACTGACACCGGTGTCGATCTCGTCGCCGACGCGATAGGCGCGCTCATTCTGACCATCGCCGATTACAGCAACGCCGGTGGTGGGATCGCGCTCGGCGACCGTGCCACGCAGCGCCAGAGCCAGCGTGCTCGCCGGCAAGGTACGCAGGTTCGCCACGCCCGCGCCGGCGTTGCCGAACAAATGCCAGCGCGAAACCGAAACGGTGGGCACGCTGGAATTGGCTTCAGGCAGGCGCGCCGGGACCACGTTTGCGGCGGCGTCTCCTCGTGGCCACATGGCCAGTGCGATGCGCACGCCGCACCAGACGATGGCGACAATCAGCAACAGGCTCGCCGCCAACGCAGCGCGCTCGATCGAGCGTTGTCCGACACGCGCCAGCAATGGATATGACATGGAAACTCCAGCAGCGACGGACCGAAGCCCGCAAGGGTAGCAAACGAGGCGGTTCGGGGTGGCAACTACGGCAAAGGGAATACGGCCGAGCGCGCATGCCGGTATCGTATTGCCGTCGCGATGTGCTGTCATGGGCGTCCGCAACGGCCGGCCATCGCATGAATTTTCAGAGGATTCTCGACGATATCCACGCCAGGATCGTGCCCATGCTCGGCCAGCAAGGTGAAGTCGCCGACTACATTCCAGCTTTGGCGCGAGTATCGCCAAACCAGTTCGGCATGGCGCTGCGCACCTGCGGTGGCGTGGAAGCAAGCACTGGTGACAGCGCCGTGCCGTTTTCAATCCAGAGCATTTCCAAGCTGTTTTCTCTAACCCTGGCGATGCGCCTGCATGGCGAGTCGCTGTTCCAGCGCATTGGTCGCGAACCTTCCGGCAACCCGTTCAATTCGCTGGTCCAGTTGGAGCGCGAGAACGGCGTGCCGCGCAATCCCTTTATCAATGCCGGTGCGCTGGGTGTCGCCGATCGACTGGTCAGCGCTGGTGATGCCAAGGCCTCGATACTTGCACTGTTGAGCCAACTCTGCGGCGAGCCGATCACGTTTGACGATGAGGTCGCCGAATCCGAAGCGACCAGCGGCTACCGTAACGTGGCGCTGGCGAATTTCATGAAGAGCTTTGGCGCGATCGACAACGATGTCGCCGACGTGCTCGATGTCTATTTCAACCAATGCGCGGTCCGCATGAGTTGCCGGCAACTGGCGCGCGCCGCGGGATTCCTGAGCCACGACGGCGTGGACCCGGTCGATGAAAGTAGCGTCGTCAGCAATCGCCAGGCACGCCGCATCAACGCGCTGATGCTCACCTGTGGCACCTACGACGCCGCCGGGGAATTCGCCTATCGCATAGGCCTGCCGTGCAAGAGCGGCGTCGGTGGCGGCATCGTCGCGATTGTGCCCGACCAGCTCAGCCTGTGCGTCTGGTCACCCGCCCTCGATAGCACCGGCAACTCGGTACTCGCCATGAAGGCGCTGGAGCTGTTCGCCGCGAAGACAAACCTGTCAATTTTCTGAGTGCTGCGCCACACTGAAACTGTTGCATGTCAAGCCGATTGGACCGCTCCGTCAGGTTGTCTTGTCGCCATGGCTAACGCATCAATGGTGCGAGTTTCGCAGGGCGTGACGTGCGGCCGAAGGGTCGATTCCGCAGTGCAACAACGCGCTGCTAGAATCGCAGGCTTTGACGCCAGGCTGACGTGATGACCGACCCCCGACTTACCCACAAGCCGCTGGCCTTTCTGCCGGCACTGATCTTTTCATCGCGCTGGTTGCAGCTGCCGTTGTACCTCGGCCTGATCGCGGCCCAAGGCGTCTACGTGCTCCTCTTCATCAAGGAGCTGTGGCACCTGATCGCCCGCGCCTCCAGCATTGGCGAGCAGGAGATCATGCTGATCGTGCTGGGCCTGATCGACGTGGTGATGATCTCGAACCTGCTGATCATGGTCATCGTCGGCGGTTACGAAACGTTCGTGTCACGGCTCGGGCTGGTTGGCCATCCGGACCAACCGGAATGGCTGAGCCACGTCAATGCCTCGGTGCTGAAGGTGAAGCTGGCGATGGCGATCATCGGCATCTCGTCGATTCACCTGCTGAAGACATTCGTCGCCGCCGGCACCCTCGACGGGCTCCCGTTCTGCACTGCCGAGATGCTTGCGCAGATCAAGGACCTGACCATGACCAACCCGCGCTGCTCCACCCTGACCACGACCGGCGTGCTCTGGCAGACCATCATCCATTGCGTGTTCATCCTGTCGGCCATTGGCATTGCTATTACCGACCGCTTGATGAACACGACGGCGACCGCCAAATCCCGATCCGCAGCGCACTGAAACGGGCGACATTTACGAATGCTTGCTGTGAGCCCTCGCTTGCCAGTTTGAGAAACGCCGTGATGGCGGTGCGATCGTAGAGCGGTAAAGGGCAGCGTCGATCCTTGCAAACGAACGCCGCGACTGACAACGCAGCAATGTCGCGTGCTGGTGAACGACATCCCGATTCGGGGAGGCGAACCGGCTTAAACATTGCCCGCAGGGTGGCGTAATGGATTGGGCGAGTGCGTACGAACAAAACTCGCGAACACGATCAAACGTGAAACTGTCGTCATGACGCGCGAAGTCCTACGCGCGTCATGACGATGAGGTTTTGACGGCTTCTGAACGAGGCTGGCGAGAACATCGCGGACAGCAGAGCCCATGCGCTAGATCCACGACGGTGCGCTAAGGTGACGACCGTTGATTTCTGACTATCTCACGTGTCGCCCGAACGCTTGCAGCTCGCAATAGCCTCACCCAATGTGTCTTCGTTCCGCCGTAACGATGGCAGGGAACGACGCTGCGTCGTGTTATGGTTACGCGTGTTGATCACACTGACGATATTGATGATCGCCGCGCCCTCATTTGCGCAACCGACGCAG
>JAYUYW010000090.1:0-6613 GCA_043752325.1 Rhodanobacteraceae bacterium
CAACAACAATATCTACGACTTCTTCAACGTCGGCTCGTCGGTATCGGGCGTCTACGTGGCCAACGGCAACGACGCCTGGACGATATCGGGTAACCGGATTTACCAGACCGCGGCGCGCACGTTTACGACAAGCGCTTTGCGCTACGCCGGTATCACGCTCTCGCAGGCGACCGCGCCGCGCGGCTCGTTCACGGTGATCAGCAATGTGATCGGCTTCGGGGCTGCCAATGGCACCGGCACGACCACGATTTCCGGTTCGACCAACACGTTCCGCGGCATCGATGCACCTATCGTCGACACCACGGTTGCCACCAGCATCCAGAACAACACGATCTCGGGGATCAACCAGACCACGACGACGGCGGCAACCGGTACCAGCAGCGGATTCGTCGGCATGATGCTGGGCACCACCGGCGGTCGATTCAACGTCGGCGATGTGACGGGCAACAACATCGGTAGCCTGGGTGGCTCGTCGACGATCGTGATCAACTCGACCGCAGGCACGGGTCTGGTGTATGGCGTGTACGACTTCAGCGTCAGCTCGAACACGGTCGCAAACAACCGCATCGGGTCGTTCACGATCCAGGGTGTTGGCGGCGTCAACGGCTTCCGCGGCATCCTGCTCAACACCGGCAACCCGCTGACCGGAACGGTGACCGGCAATACCGTCGCCAACATCACCAATACCCAGGTCGGCAGCTACAGCCTTTACGGCATCCAGACGCTATTGACGGCCGCCGCGGTGACCGACAACGTGGTACGCAACTTCACCGGCAACTCCAACGGTGGCGTGGTCGTGATGGCGGGCATCAACGTCTCTGCCGGCACGGCTACCAACCCAAGTCTGGTGGCCCGCAACACGGTGCATTCGCTGCGCAATACCGTGGTGGGTGGTGCATCCGGTGCCATCTATGCAATGGACTTCACCTTCCCGGCTCAAGCCAACATCGTGGAGCGGAACCTGGTCCATTCGATCTCGGTCGACACCACGTTCGTGGGGTACCAGGTGAATGGCCTCCTGATGCGCGGTGGTACAACGGCTCCGTCGACGACCACGTTCCGCAACAACATGGTCCGCCTGGGCTTTGATGCGGCCGGAGCATCGGTCACGGCACCGTTGAGCTTTACCGGTATTCGCGATAGCGCTGGCACCAACGTTGCCAATAACTACTATCACAACAGCGTCTATATCGGCGGTAGCGGTGTAACCGGCGGCGTGGCATTGAACATCGGCAGCACCGCCTTCAGCAGCGACGTGGTGACCACAACGCGCAACTTCCAGGACAACATCTTCTGGAACTCGCGCAGCAATGTGGCAACCGGTGCGGCCTTGCACATCGCCATCCGCGTTGGTGGCGCCACGGTCAACCCGCCGGGCCTGACCAGCAACTACAACGACCTGTATGCCACCGGCAATGACGGCGTCACCGGCGTCTACAACGGCTTCATCATTCCTACCCTCGCCGACTGGCGCACGGCAACCGGACAGGACCTAAACAGCTTCGCCGAGAATCCGCAGTTCATCGCGCCAGCCGGCAGCGCGGTTACGGGTGACCTGCACATCAGCCCGACCATTGCGACCCCGATCGAAGGCACCGGTGTTTTGGTTGCCAGCGTCACCAACGACTTCGATGGACAGCTGCGCTCAGGCCTGACCCCGGTTGATATCGGCGCCGACGCCGGCAACTTCGTCCCGCAAATCGGCAACCTGACGATCACCCCGACCTCGGTGCTGTTCGGCCAAGTGGCGGTTGGCGTGACCAGTCCTGAGATGAACGTGGTGCTCGGCAACAACGGAACCGGCAGCTTGCAGGTAACCGCGCTGACGCCGGCGACCTCGCCATTCGCCCGTACCGCAACCGGAACCTGTAGCGCCACCGTGCCGATCACGATTGCCGCAGGCGGTAGCTGCACGTTGACCTATACGTTCAGCCCAACCACCAATGGTCCGTTCAACCAGACCTTGACGGTGACTGCGAACGCGCCGGGCAGTGGCACGATCGCGCTGTCGGGAACCGGCATCCAAGGCAACCTGAGCATCACGCCGACCAACGTGGAGTTTGGCAATCAGACCGTAGGAACGACCAGCGGGGCGATGCCGGTGACCTTTACCAACACCGGCAATGCAGCGGTGACAGTTACGCTGACCGCGCCGACCAGTCCGTTCGGAACCGCGGCACTGGCTGTGCCGGAAGCGCCAGAAGGCTTCACCAACTGCAGTGCCTCGCCGTTCACCCTCGCGGCGGGTGCTAGTTGCTCGATTGGCTACACGTTCAGCCCGACAGCGACCGGACCATTCACGCAGATGTTGACCGCAACCTCGAGCGGATCGGGCGGCGGTACGATCACGCTGTCCGGCACCGGTGTGCAGGGTGTACTGACGATCAGCCCGACCACCATCGACTTTGGCAACCAGAGCGTCGGTACGACGAGCGGAGCCAGCACGGTCACCCTGTCCAACACCGGCAATGCCACGTTGAATGTGACCACGCTGACGCCAGCAACCTCACCGTTCGCTCGCTTGGGCGGCACCTGCAGTGGCACACCGATCGCGATCACGGCGGGCGGCAGTTGCACGCTGACCTACACGTTCTCGCCGACGGCTTCCGGCCCGGCCATGCAATCGCTGACAGTTACGTCGGATGCTCCGGGTAGCGGCACCATCACGCTGATGGGCAACGGCGTGCAGGGCACCCTGGTGGTGTCGCCAACGACGGTCAACTTTGGTAGTCCGGACGTGTTCACCACGACGCAGTTCATGAGCGTGACCTTGACCAACACCGGTACCGGATCGCTGCAAGTCAACAGCCTCACCTTGGCCGCCACGCCGTTCCAGCGCACCACCGATGGCACCTGCGGCAACTCGTTGCCGATCACCATTCCGGCGGGCGGCAGTTGCACGCTGACCTACAAGTTCGCGCCGACCACGGCAGGTGTGCAGAGCCAGAACTTCACGGTCAGCAACAACGGCACGGGTGGCAGCGGCATGTTCACCCTGACCGGCAACGGCATCAGCGACCGCATCTTCCGCGATGGCTTCGACGGCCCGGTGCCGCCGGAAGCGGAGCTGTAGATCTGAAGTAGTGCGGTTGTAGCAAGAACGAAGGGCGCTCCGGCTGGAGCGCCCTTTTTTTGTTGCCCGCTTGGTTGGCGGACCGTCGAAAATGCCCGCGTCATCCCCACCCCAAAAACCGGTAGCTTTGTGCCATGCGTTGGTTCTCACTCGAAGGAAAACTCGCCGCGACGGCTGGCTTGGCGATCATTTTCGCCGCGGTGCTGGCGGCTGCGCTGACGAAGTGGCTCGGCTCGGTCGCTATTGCTGCGGCCGTCACCGTCGCCGTGCTTTTGGTGCCGACGCTGATGCTGGCGCAACGCCTGGCCCAGCCGGTGACATCGTTGATTCGGGCACTCGCGGGCAGCGTGGTCGCGTTCCGCGATGGCGACTTCAGTTTCTCGATTGCAAACCGGCGTCGCGACGAACTGGGCGAACTGGTCGACGCGCACAACGCACTCGGTGGCGTGCTGCGCGAACAGCGACAAAATCTTTTCCAGCGCGAATTGCTGCTCGACACCGTGGTGCAGAACACGCCAGTCGCAACGGTGCTGGTCGAGCCGGGCGGCCATGTCGTGTACGCCAACGTCGCGGCGCGGCACCTGCTCAATAGCGGTCGGGTATTGAATGGCATGCGCTTCGACGACATCGTTGCGCGCTCGGCTGATTCGCTGGCGCAGGCGCTGGCGGCGGGACAGGATGCGTTGTTCTCGGCCAGCGTTGATGGCGAGGACGAAACCTTTCATCTGTTGCAGCGAAGTTTCAGCCTGCAAGGTCGCGCCCATCGGCTTTACCTGATCCGGCGCATGACCCGCGAACTGGCGCGCCAGGAAGTGGCGACCTGGAAAAAAGTGATCCGCGTGATCAGCCACGAGATCAATAATTCGCTAGGCCCGATTCGTTCGCTGTCGCATTCCGGGCAGGAACTCGCGCGTCGCGGCGATGCTGAGAAACTCGACCGCGTCTTTGCCACCATCGAGGAACGCACCCGCCATCTGGAAGGCTTCATCAGCGGCTACGCGCGGTTCGCCAAGCTGCCGCTGCCGCAAAGGGTCGAGATCGACTGGAACGAGCTGCTCAATGCGCTGGAGCGCCAGTATTCGTTTGACCGATCGTTGCCCTTTCCCGAGGACAGCGGAAGCTTTGATCGCGTCCAGATCGAACAAGCTTTGATCAACCTGCTCAAGAATGCCCACGAAGCCGGCGGCGATCCGGCCGAAGTTGAGTTGGCCATCGAAACACGCGGACGAGACTTGCGTATTGAGGTGCGCGACCGTGGCAACGGCATGACTGACAGTGTGCTGGCCCAAGCCTTGCTACCGTTCTATTCCACCAAACGCAGCGGCAGCGGTTTGGGGTTGGCCTTGGTACGCGAGATCGCTGAAGCGCACGATGGCCGCGTGCAGCTGGGCAATCGCGACGGCGGCGGTTTGGTGGTCAGCTTGATCCTGCCGCTGGCACCCTGATCGCTCACGCGATTGCGTTCACTGGCGCGGCGAGATGTCTGGCAAACCGCTGCTCAACCACCAACGGTTCTCCTTGACGTCGAAGCGCCAAGTCTGTCGATCAATCACGCTTCGAACGCCTTGCGTGTTTTCGTTGATCAGCACGATCTCGACGTCCTGCTTGACTTCGTCCTCGCCGGTGCGCTGGGGCGGTTGTTCGTTGTAGCCGCTGACGCGGACCTGCTGGAATCGCGAGCGTTCGATTGAGCTTAGCGGGTGCGCAGCGCGGTATTCCGGATCGACAAAGGATTCCGCCTGCTCGATATCGCCCCAACGCACGGTCGATGCGTAACCGCGCAAGGCATCGTCCAGCGCCTTGGCCTTGCCACTCGTGGGATCACTCGCGCAGGCAGCGAGCGTGCTGGCGAGCGCGACAAAGACCAGTCGATGGAAGCAATATTTCATGGTGACCCCCGGACAATCCGTCATTGTGCCGAAATCGATGTTCCATCTGCAGGAGTTCCACGGCAATCGTGGCTAGAATCGGGTTGACGCGCCGGACAGGCGCAGCTCGTCCAATCACTCTGGGTTGGTCGAAACCATGAATATGGGGAAATGACTTGAACACTTATTCCACATTGCGGCTTGCGGCTGCCATATCCATTGCTGTTGGCAGCGCCGGTTTGATCACGTCGACTTCGTATGCCGTTGCGGCAAGCAACAGCATCTCGACCGGCATCAGCACCTTCCAAGGCAGTGGCATCATCAGCTTCGGTGGCCAGCGCTTTGATCCGACACAACAAGTTCCCGGCGAGCGCGCAACCTACCGCAGCGCTGCCGACGGACGGGGACTTCGCTTCGTCCAGTTCAACGACGCGATCAAAGGCGACTGGCTGGCCAGCCTTGCCAACGCCGGCCTCAAACCCTTGCAGTACTACCCGGACAACACGTATCTGGTTTGGGCTGACGGCAGCGCCGCGCAACGCATCGCCCAGATGCCGCAAGTGCGCTGGCAGGGTGAATATCTTCCCGACTGGAAGCTGAGCCCTGACCTCGCCAAGCGCGAGGGGATGGTCCGCAACGTCGATGTGTTCTTCTACAACGACGGCGATGTCGAAGGTGTTTTGGCCGCATTGCGTAACGCCGGTGCCACGGTATTGAACCACGGCCCGGCCCAGCCCGACAAACAATTCTTCGATGCGTGGATCGAGGCCGACGCGGCGACGCTGGCGGAACTTTCGCAATTGCCGCAAGTGGTCTGGCTCGAATACGCCAGTCCGAAACCGATCCTCGATGACGAAATGTCGTCACAGATCATTGCCCGCAACTACACGGCCGCCAACGTCCCAGTGCTTGGCTACCTGCCATGGTTGACGACGCTGGGATACAACGGCAATGGCGTGACCTGGGCGGTGATGGATTCCGGTGTCGATCTGACTCATCCCGACTTGGCCAGCCGCATCATCGGTGGTGTGACCTATCCGGGTTGCCCGGCTGGCAATGGCCCCGGTGACGACAATGCATCCGGCGGCCACGGGACCCACGTCGCTGGCATCATTTCCGGCACGGCAGCCACCGGTCTCGCCGATGCAGCGGGCTTCAAGTACGGCCAAGGCGTGGCACCGGGCGTACGCATCTTTGCGCAGAACCCCATTTGTGTCGGTGGCACGCCGTGGCCGCCGACGGGCGGTTGGCAGGTGTTGTCGAAGGACGCGATTCTTGGTGGCGCGACCGG
The DNA here is from genome assembly GCA_043752325.1 of Rhodanobacteraceae bacterium. Lineage (GTDB taxonomy): Bacteria > Pseudomonadota > Gammaproteobacteria > Xanthomonadales > Rhodanobacteraceae > Dokdonella. The sequence goes on from JAYUYW010000090.1 coordinate 6,233, forward strand.
CGCCAACGGCAGTTGGACGTCAGGCGAGACCGGTGGCACCACCTACACCGCCGGTGCCCGTGCCTGGGACCAGATCGCGCGTGACGGCAACTTCGATACAGCCACTGCCGAGCCGTTCGTGATGGTGTTCTCGGCCGGCAACAGCGGCCCGGGTGCCGGTACGCTGACCGCCCCCAAGGCGGCCAAGAATCCGATCATCACCGCCAGCTCGCAGAACTACCGGGTGTCGGCATCAGCGACGACAATCGACACCATTTCCGGCTTCTCCAGCCGTGGCCCGACCAATGACGGGCGCTTTGGCCCGACCATCACGACGCCGGGCGAGACCATCGCATCAAGCAAGCGGGTTGCGGGAGGTGCGCAGTGCGCAACATCGATTGC
>JAYUYW010000091.1:0-15641 GCA_043752325.1 Rhodanobacteraceae bacterium
CGGCGACACGGTCAGTCTTGGCTTCGTGGTCGAGACCGAGCGTCAGGTTGAAGCGCATCTCGACGATCATTTACAAAAGCTGCCAGAACACGACCTAGCGAGTCGCGAAATCGTGAAACAGATGAAGGCCGATGAGGCGCGCCATGCCGAGCAAGCCGAAGCGGCGGGTGGCCTTTCCCTGCCGTCGCCAGTGACTGCGTTGATGCGCGGCGCGGCGAACGTGATGCGCGCCGTCGCTTATCGCATCTGATTCTGCCCCCCACAAGTAAAAACCCGCGCCGTTGCCGGTGCGGGTTTGTTCGTTCGACGAAAAGCAAGCGCAGGACAGCGATCAGGTCAGGTTACGGCCGTGGAAAAGTTCTTCGATCTCGCGTCGCAGCAGGGATTCGATGCGCTGGCGCTCCTTGAACGACAACTCGTCGGCGGTCGCCTCGAACAGGTAGGTCTCGAGGTCGAAGTCCTTGATGTGCATCTTGGTGTGGAAAATGTTTTCCTGATACACATTGACGTCGAACATCTCGTATTTGTGACGGATGTGCCGTGCCAGGTATTCCTGCACCGAGTTGATCTTGTGGTCGATGTAGTGCTTTTTGCCTTTAACGTCGCGGGTGAAGCCGCGAACGCGGTAATCCATGATGACGATGTCGGACTCGAAGCTGTCGATCAGGAAGTTCAACGCCTTCAATGGCGAAATGACGCCGCAGGTCGCCACGTCGATATCCGCGCGGAACGTAGCGATGCCGTTGTGCGGATGCGTCTCCGGATAGGTGTGGACCGTGATGTGGCTCTTGTCCATGTGCGCGACCATGGCGCCGGAAATCATGTCGCGGCTCATCTTCTCGATCACCGGTTCTTCGGAGATCAGGATGGTCACGCTGGCCCCCTGCGGATCGTAATCCTGGCGGGAGACATTGAGAATATTCGCGCCGATGATGTCGGCCACGTCGGTGAGGATCTTCGTCAGGCGATCCGCATCATACTGCTCATCGATGTATTCGATGTAGCGCGAGCGCTGCTCTCCCGACACCGCATAGCAGATGTCGTAGATGTTGAAACTGAGCGCCTTGGTCAGGTTGTTGAAACCTTGTAGACGCAGCCGTGGAATGGGTTTGACCACTGCAGTGAACCTCGATTTGTTCGGCCGCGGAAGGGCATCGATTATGGAGGAATTGCCCGGGCGATGTAACCGCGTGGGCGTTCCCTGCCAGGAATGCGCTCGCGGCGTTGCCAAGTCCGACGCGTGCCTCTCGCGGCGTTGCCTGTGTAAGATGGTTGCTGGAATTCCCGCATGCCTCTGCGCCCGGCGGATCGAATGGAAAATTTTGATCGGCGCAGCAACGGCGAGTTGGCAAGTCCAGGAACTTTGATTTTGATCGTGGGGGTTTGAACGATGAACAGCGTGCCATTGCGCTATCCGCTGCAAAACAGCAGCCCGAAATTCATTGCACCGGACCAGCTCAATTTTGATCGTCCGGCGGTCGACGCGTTTCTCGCCGTGTGCCATCGTCGGCGCTATCCGACCAAGACCACCATCATGCGGCCGGGCGATTCGGCGAGCACGCTGTACTACATCATCAGCGGTTCGTTGACGGTGTCTTCGGAGGACGAAAACGGCAACGAACTGATCCTCGCTTACATCAATCCCGGTGAGTTTATCGGCGAGATGGGCATCTTCGTCGAGACCAGCCAGCGTGAAGTGAGCGTGCGCTCGCGCACCGCTTGCGACCTCGCCGAAATCAGCTACGAGCGACTGTTCAAACTGTTCGAGGGGCCGTTGCGCCATGAGTGTCCGAAGCTGCTGTTCGCGATCGGCACGCAGTTGGCAACTCGCATGCTGCACACCAACCGCAAGGTCAGCCGCCTGGCCTTCATGGATGTCACCAGCCGGGTCGCCCGTACCTTGATGGACCTGACCCAGGAACCGGATGCAATGACCCATCCGCAGGGCACCCAGATTCGCATTTCGCGACAGGAAATCAGCCGCATCGTCGGTTGTTCACGCGAGATGGTCGGTCGCGTGCTGAAGCAACTGGAAGAGCGCGGAATGATCACTGCATCGGGCAAGACAATCGTGCTCTTGGGCACGCGCGACTAGCTACATCCCTGGCAGCTAACGCCAGGTTACCTCCACCAGCTTCCTGCCGAGGCCAAGCGCATCGATCACGCGACTTTGAACAACGAGGCGAGGTGCGCGCCCGGATCGGCGCTGCGCATGAAGGCTTCGCCCACCAGGAAGGCGTTCACTCCGGCGCCGCGCAAACGGTCAACATCGGTGCGCGCATGGATGCCGCTCTCGGCCACGAGCAGCCGATCCGATGGAAACTGATCGCGCAGGCGCAAGGTCGTTTCGAGCGATACCTCGAACGTGCGCAGGTTGCGATTGTTGACGCCGATCAGCAGCGCAGGAATTTCCAGCGCGCGTTCGAGCTCGGCTTCATCGTGGACTTCGACCAACACGTCGAGATCAAGATCGGCCGCGATCAAGGCCATTTCAACCAGTTCCGAGTCGTCTAGCGCAGCGACGATCAAAAGGATCGCATCGGCGCCGATCGCGCGCGCTTCGTAGACCTGGTATAGATCGATCGTGAAATCCTTTCGCAACACGGGCAACGCGCAAGCCGCTCGCGCCTGTTGCAGAAAGGCTTCGCTGCCCTGGAAGAAATCGGCATCGGTCAGTACGGAAAGGCAACTCGCGCCGCCAGTTTCATAGCTCCGTGCAATCGCGGCAGGGTCGAAGTCGGCGCGGATCACGCCCTGGCTGGGGCTGGCCTTTTTGACCTCGGCAATCACTGCCGCTCGACCTTCGCTGATCGTGCTTTGGAGCGCTGCCGCAAACCCGCGCGTCGGTGGCAAGTCGCCAATCTGTGCGACCAGTTCGGTCAACGCAACGCGCGCCATTCGCTCAGCGACTTCCTCATGCTTGCGCGCAAGAATTTTTTGCAGAATGTTGGACATTGGATGCGAGCTATGTGGCAGCGAGGCGTTGCGTGGTAGTCACGAACTGGTCGAGTTTCGCTCGTGCTGCACCGCTTGCAATAGTGTCGCTCGCCAACGCGACGCCGTCAGCAATTGAATCGGTCAGGTTCGCTGCGTACAAGGCTGCTCCGGCATTTAAGGCAACGATGTTGCGGGCAACTCCGGCGCGATTGTCGAGCGCCTCCAGCACGCGCTCGCGCGATTCGCCGGCATCGGCAACGGCGAGTTGCCGGGTCGATGCCATGGCGAGACCAAAGTCTTCGGGATGAAGTTCGTACTCGCTTACCTCGCCGTCACGCAGTTCGCCTACCAGACTGGTTGCGCCCAGCGATAACTCATCCAGCCCATCGCGCCCATGCACGACCAGCGCGTGTTGCGCGCCCAGCTCGCGCAGCACGCGCACCTGGATGCCGACCAGGTCTTCGTGGAAGACGCCCATCAAAATGTTCGGCGCATTGGCTGGATTGGTTAGCGGCCCCAAGATGTTGAAGATGGTGCGGACGCCCAATTCCTTGCGCACTGCCGCAACCTCGCGCATCGCCGGATGGTGGTTCGGCGCGTACATGAAACCGATGCCAATTTCATCGATACAGTGGGCGACGCGCGCAGAGTCGAGGTCGATATTTGCACCGAGAGCTTCCAGCACATCGGCGCTGCCTGATTTCGATGACACGCTGCGATTGCCATGCTTGGCAACGTGCGCGCCAGCAGCCGCGATGACAAACATCGACGCTGTTGAAATATTGAAGCTGCTCGCGCCATCGCCACCGGTTCCGACGATGTCAACAAAATGCGCATAGTCCGGGGTCACAACCGGCGTTGCCAGTTCCCGCATCACTCGCGCGGCAGCGGCAATCTCGCCGACCGTCTCCTTCTTCACGCGCAGGCCGGTCAGCAATGCAGACAACAACACAGGCGATACCTCGCCGCGCATGATCTGGCCCATCAACTCAACCATTTCGTCGTGGAAGATTTCGCGATGTTCAATCGTGCGCTGCAGCGCCTGTTGCGGCGTGATCGGCATGTCGGTTTCCAGGCGGGGACGGCAATGATGCAGCAGCGACACCGGGGCGTCACGCGGCAGCGGGATCGCTCAGGCTTAAGCCGGCAACGAAATGGGCTGGCCGAGGAAGTTGCGCAACAAATCGTGGCCATGCTGGGTCAAGATCGATTCGGGGTGAAACTGGACGCCCTCGGTGCCGGTCTCGCGATGGCGCAGACCCATGATCTCGTCGATGGTGCCATCTTCGTTCTGGGTCCAGGCAGTCACCTCGAAGCAATCCGGCAACGATGGCTGGTCGACCACAAGCGAGTGGTAGCGCGTTGCCTCGAATGGACTCGGCAGGCCGCGAAACACGCCCGTGTTGTTGTGATGGATGGGTGAGGTCTTGCCATGCATTATCCGGCGCGCACGCACTACCGTGCCGCCGAACGCTTGCCCAAGCGATTGATGGCCGAGGCAAACGCCAAACACCGGAATCGTCGCGGCGAGTTCGCGCATCACATCCAGCGACACGCCCGCCTCGTTCGGTGTACACGGCCCCGGCGAGATCACGATGCGCTCCGGCGCAAGCGCGGCTATCTCGGCAACGCTCATCTCGTCGTTGCGAATCACCTTCACGTCCTGACCCAACTCACCCAGGTATTGCACCAGGTTGAAGGTGAAGCTGTCGTAGTTATCGATCATCAGCAGCATGCGAAGGGTTCTCTAGAGAATTGGATGGCGGCCGTGGGCAGCGCCTGCTTCGGCTTGAGCAGCGCATTGTGCAGTGCCGGTAGTGAGATCAACCACCTGTCGGTCCTCCATGCCATCCTTTTCATCTGCAAAGCAACCAAAGTCGGCGCCAGTCTGGCCGCGCGATCACCCCGTTCCGGAACGCTTGCGATCCACGGAATGCGAGGTGATCATCAGCAGTCGAAAGATCACGGTTGGATCGGGATGGCCCTTCATCCCGCTGTTTTCCGTTCGTATGGAAGATAGCGATCTTCCCAAAGGCTCCCGACCATGCGACAACTCACAAATCATCGTGGCCCTAGTGCTTACGCCAAGCCGTTACGCGTCCTGCTCGCGCTTCTTTTCATGCCGGCGATTCAAGCCTGGGCCATCGACATTACCGTTGACGTCCTCGGCGACCCCACCCCGGATGGCTGCACGCCGAGCAGTTGCTCGTTGCGCGAAGCAGTGACACTGGCCAACATCCTGTCGGGCCCGGATCGGATCTTCCTGCCGGCAACACCTGGGGTGCCTTTGCAACTGACCATTCCCGGCGACGACGAGAACGCGAACGCTACCGGCGACGTCGACGTCACCGATGACCTGGAAATCATCGGCGCCGGAGTGGCGACCACGACGCTAGTGCAGACGGCTGCGGATCGCGTGTTTCATACCGTCATGGCGAGAGAGAAACGACTGACGTTGCGTGGCTTGACGATCCAGGGCGGCAACAACACGATTATGGGCGGAGCACTGCGCTCCGAATCGTTGCTGACTTCGAAGATGCGGCTTTTGTAGGCAACCGGGCCAGTTTCGAGGGGGGTGCCATCAGCTTCTCAGCGTACTTCGCACCGGCAGTCACGCAGCCGCGACTGGTGCTGCGCCGGGTTCGCTTCGAAAACAACATGGCAACCGGCGTCAATCAGAACGGATCAGGTGGCGCGCTGTCTGCAAACACTTCATTCGACAACCTTCCTTTCGTGGTCATTGAAGACTGCAATTTCGTTGCAAACGAAAGCGGTTCTAGTGGCGGCGCGATTGCGATGAGTGGCCTCCCGAACAGCTTCGGCGGCCTAGTTACGATCCGGCGCAGCACCTTCAGCGCAAATCAGGCCGGCGGCGAGGGCGGTGCCGCACTGTACATCGCTGGTTCCTCAATCGAACTACAGATTGAGGACAGCGTGTTCGACAGCAACGTCGGCACCGGCAACAACGCCTCGGCTGGCGGCGCAATCAAACTGCAACAGGTCCGGTCATCAAAAGTGCTGCGCTCGGTCTTTTCGTCGAACAGCGGAGTCGGCGGTGCTGCTTTTCGCAGCGACAACAACCCGGTACAACTGCTAGACAGTCGTTTCGTCGGCAACACTTCAGGGTATGGCGGCGGTGCGCTGTGGATTGGGTCGGACTCTCTGGTTGATCAATCGACGTTTGATGCCAATCGGGTATTGAGCAACGATCCAGCCGACAGAGGAGGTGGCGCGATCTGGTTTTCCGGCGTCAATCTGGATGTCATGCGATCAACGTTTTCCAACAACAACGCGTTGCGTGGCGGAGCGATAACGGTGAACACAGCAACGCGCCTGCGAATATTCGGCAGCACCTTTGTTGCTCCCTCCTTTGTGGCCGTTGGCACACAGGGCACGGTGCTCCGCATTCTCGACGACATCGTGGGCCATTCCCTGATCGTAGCCAACAGCATTTTCCGAGGCAGTTGCACGTTCCCCTCCGCCGGGCGGATATTGAATGCGGCTCGCGGCAACATCGAGTCGCCGGGGTCAACTTGCCGGTTCGATACCGCGACCGCCAATGGACAGAACCAGCTCTCAGCGACCCTCGCCCAAATCAATCTGGGTTCATTGGGCGACAACGGCGGTCCAACGCCGACTCGTCTGCCCGGCCCCACGAGCATCGCCATCAACCAGGGAAGCGAGCTTTACTGTCTCGTCACTGATCAACGCCACTTCGCGCGCACCGACGCGTTCTGCGATGTGGGCGCGGTCGAGGTTGGCGCCATCGCCGATCGAATATTTCAAAGCGGATTCGACCCGCCCTGAGGCGGCGTTCGTTCTTCTTTGGAGTGCGCGTTCAATTCCTCGCATATCGAGGTTGCAACCGACGCTCACTGAGCGAACAAGTTGGAACAACAAAAAGCCCGTCACGGTGGACGGGCTTTCTAAACATCACGCGGGTTGTAGCTTAGATCAGAACTTGTAGACGAGGTTGGTCGTCAGCAACTGGTCGGTGTTCTTCGAACGCGGCGTCCCGTCGCTGTTGTGGCGGACCTGATTGCCGAGCTTCAACACCAGCGCATCGGTCGTCGATACGGCGAGACCGGTGTCGTTCTGGATGAACTGGTGACACACTAGTCGCGTTTTGTCGCCGGTGTTTGACGGCGGCGCCTTCCTCAAATAACTGCCACGGAACCTTATGTCTGCCCTGATTTGCGGCTCGCTTGCCTTCGACACCATCATGGTGTTCCCGGACCAGTTCAAGAACCACATCCTGCCGGACAAGGTGCATATGCTGAATGTCGCGTTCCTGGTGCCGCGTATGCGCCGCGAGTTTGGTGGCTGCGCGGGAAACATCGCCTACAACCTCAAACTGCTCGGTGCCGATCCGTTGCCGATGGCTACCGTGGGCCAGGATTTCGGGCCCTATCGCGAGCACTTCACCGCGTGCGGCGTAAACATGGACAACGTCAAGCAAATCGACGATCTGTACACCGCGCAGGCGTTCATCACCACCGACCTCGACGACAACCAGATCACTGCGTTCCACCCCGGCGCGATGATGCGCAGCTTCGAGAACAACGTAGCCGATGTCGCCGAGGCGACGTTTGGCATTGTTGCGCCTGACAGTCGCGAGGCGATGTTGCAGCACTCCAATGGATTTGCCGAGCGCGGCATTCCTTTTATTTTCGATCCAGGCCAGGCGTTGCCATTGTTCAATGGCGAGGAGTTCAAGGCGTTCATCGCACTGGCCCAGTACGTCACCGTGAACGACTACGAGTCGGAGTTGTTGCAAACCCGCACTGGCTGGAGCGCGGACGAGATCGCGCAGCGCGTAACGGCCTACATCGTCACGCGTGGACCGAAGGGTTCGGTGATCCATGCCGACGGCAAAAGCCACGAGATTCCGGCGGCACACGAGCGCCGCGTGTCCGACCCGACCGGCTGCGGCGACGCGTATCGGGCCGGTTTGATACACGGCATGATGAAGGGCATGGACTGGCCGACCGTGGGCCGCATGGCATCACTGATGGGTGCGCTGAAAGTGGAGCACCCGGGAACCCAGAACCAACGCTTCACCTGGCGCGAATTCGCCGACCAATTCCGCCAGCAATTCGGCTACGCGCTGGACTGAACACGGCCGCCGTCATTGCCTCAAGCCGGGTGGCGGTGTACCGAATTGACCACGCCCAGCCGACGCACCCCGCGCATCACGTTGGCAAGGTGCTTGCGGTTGGTCACTTCCAGCGTGAACACCAGATTGGCGGTCATCAGATCGCGCTCCTGGTACTCGACGTTCTCGATATTCGCCCCGGTCTGGGCAATGGCACTTGCGACCTGGGCGAGCACGCCAGGATGGTTGCCGACGCCGATGCGTAGCTCAACCTTGTAGTCGCCGGACACGTCGCGGTCCCAGGCGATCTCGACGCAGCGTTGCGATAACTTTCGGAATTCGGGAACGTTCGGGCACTCGATGCGGTGCACGACGATGCCCTTTCCGGTGGTGAGATAACCCATGATCTCGTCGCCCGGTACCGGATGGCAGCAGTTGGCGAATGACAGAACGCCGCGCTCGCTGCCGGTAATTTGAATCTTCTCGCTGATCCGGTTGCTGGCTTCCGGGTGGCCCTGCGAATCCAGCAGAGCGTGAGCGACGTTGTCAGCCATCACGTTGCCAAGGGCGATATCGGAAAGCAGCTCTTCCAGACGCTTGTAGCGATGATCGGCCAGGTACTGCTCAAGGATAGGACGGCGAACGACTTCCAGCGAAGCACCGAGCGCATCGAGTGCGCGATCAAGCATGCGATGGCCGAAATCGATAGCGTCCTCGTGCTGCAAGCGCTTCAGGTGATGGCGGATGGCTGTGCGAGCCTTGCCGGAGACCACCCAATCAAGCCATTGCGGTGACGGCATCGCCGATTTGGCGGTGATGATCTCTACCTTCTGGCCACTGCTCAGCCGCGTTCGCAGTGGAACAAGGCGATCATCCAGCCGCGCTGCGACCGCGTGATCGCCGACATGGGTGTGCACGGCGTAGGCGAAATCCAGCGCCGTGGAATTGCGCGGCAGGTCGAAGATGCGACCTTTCGGCGTGAATGCATAGACTTCGTCCGGCGACAGGTCGACCTTGACGTTCTCGATGAATTCCAGGGACGAGGGCATCGCCTTCTGGCCATCGGCCATAGTCGACAGCCACTCGCGAGCTCGCGATTGGGCGCTGCTGGAGCCGCCAGTGACGCCGCTTTTGTAGGCCCAGTGCGCCGCAATACCGCGCTCGGCGACGTTGTTCATGGCGGCGGTACGTATCTGCACCTCGATCGCCTTGCCAGCCTTTTCGTCCTTTTCAGCAGGCCCGAACACCACCGTGTGCAATGACTGGTAGCCATTGCCTTTGGGGATGGCGATGAAGTCCTTGAATCGCCCGTCCAGAGGTTTGTACAGCGCGTGGATGACACCGAGTGCGTGGTAGCACTCGCGCACTCGCTCAACGACCACGCGGAAGCCGTTGACATCGGTCACATCGGCGAACGGCTTGTGATCGTTCGACATCTTCATGTAGACACCGTAGGGCGCCTTGACCCGACTGATCACACGATGCGTGATGCCTTCGGCGTTGAGCCTCGCGCTGATCTCCTGCTCGACCCGTCGCCGAACCTGGGTCTGGTCGTCGTCGCCAACCAGCTTCCGGATTTCCCCGGCGATGATGCGATAACGATCAGGATAAAGCGCGCGAAAACCGAGGTCCTGTAATTCCGAACGGAACCGGTTCATGCCCAGGCGGTGCGCGATCGGCGCGTAGATTTCCAGCGTCTCGCGGGCGATGCGACGGCGCGATTCCGCTGCCATCGCGCCCAGCGTGCGCATGTTGTGCAGGCGGTCGGCCAGCTTGATCAGGATGACGCGCAGGTCGCGCGCCATCGCCAGCAGCATCTTGCGGAAACTTTCCGCGGCGGCTTCTTGACGGGTGCGAAACTTGACCCCGTCCAGCTTGGTGACGCCGTCGACCAACTCCGCCACGGTTTCCCCGAACTGGGCAACCAGTTCCGTGCGCGTCAGTTCGGTGTCTTCGAGCGTATCGTGCAGGATCGCGGCAAGCAGGGTTTCGACATCCATGCCCAAGTCGGCAAGGATGGCGGCGACGGCAACCGGATGGGTAATGTACGGCTCGCCGCTCTTGCGCGTCTGCTCACGATGGGCGTGCGCGCCGACCACGAAGGCGCGTCGCACACTCGCAACCTGATCTGCCGAAAGGTAGCTTGAAATGCGTGATTCGAGAGCCAACACATCGTCGGGAATGACGGTGCTGGTGGCTTCAGTGTCGGACGCGACCGTGCTCATCGGGCATCGTGCGATGGCAGGTCCGCGCGGGCAAACCCCTAGTCGTCGCCGCCCTTGGAAAGGTCATCGTCGACTTCCGCTGCGGCCCACTCCAGCGCTTCGCGCTCGGCACGTTCGCGGCTGACTTGGTCGATCTCATCGATCATCGACATACTGACCTTGCCGGCTGCGATCTCGCGCAGGGCGATCACGGTGGGCTTGTCGTGCTCGGGATCGATGACTGGTTCGGCACCCTTTTCAAGCTGGCGGGCGCGCTTGGTCGCCATCAACACCAACTCGAATCGGTTGTCGACCGATTGCAGACAATCTTCAACGGTAATGCGGGCCATCTTTGACACCTCGAAAGAAATATCGGCGCCGGCGACGGGCGCAATTAGCGCGAATTGTAGCCGCTGCGCTGCCACGCTGTCCAAAAGAGGTCCGCGGAAAGCGGCGCTGCAGAATTACAACCACCCATTTTCAGTTACATTGCTCGGAAACAGCGCCCTAGTCTGGAAAGCTGTGATCAATGCCGCGTCCGCGTCTCCATTCTGTCTGCCGCGCAAACCCTGGCGCGACCCCGAAAACAACTGGCCACCCGCCTCGGCGGCGCAACCCCGGGGCTGTGGGCAGACAGTTCAGCCTAAATATTTATTTCAAGGAAGGTCGTCAGATAAACGCGCGGCTTGTCCAGGCGGCCAGCCTGTACGGCGCCACGCAGCCCGATCCATGAACCTTTCGCACTGCATGCCGCCTGCGTGGGATTAATCAGGGCATCGCTAAGGTAGACTGCCGCGCAAACAAAGCAGCGGAGATTCGACCGCTGCGACCGAATGCTGCCCATGGACGCCCGCTGATGCCGTTTCGACACCTTGCCTATTGCTTGATTGCCTGTCTGGTGCTGGCCGCCATGTGTGGCTGCGCCACAATCGCGCCACCGCGTACCGACGATCCCTACGAGTCGTTCAACCGCCGGATGTACGCGTTCAACGACACCGTCGACAGGGTCGCGATCCGTCCGGCAGCAGTTGCCTACAAGACCTTCACCTCGCAGAACGCGCGCCGGGTGATCAGCAATTTCTTCTCGAACGCGCGCATGCCGATCACCATCGTCAACGACGTTCTGCAAGGAAAGGCGTGGCTTGCGGTGCGTAACACCGGTCGCTTCGTGGTCAACACGACCGCAGGATTCCTTGGTTTCCTCGATCCGGCAAGCAACATGAGAATGCCGCCCAGCGAAACCGACTTCGGCGTCACCCTGGCGCGCTGGGGCCTGCCGGAGGGACCCTTTCTGGTGCTGCCGATGGTTGGCCCGACCACCGGTCGCGACGTGTTCCGCTTGCCGGTCGACAGTCAATTCGATCCGCTTGCGTATTACGCGCGCAACAACGATTTGAGATACAACGCCGAATTCCTGCCCAGCGCCTTCTACCTGGTCGCGCTGCGGGCCAGCGGGCTTGATGCCGAGGCCATGCTGGAAGGCAATTACGACCCTTACGTATTCCTGCGCGATGCGTATCGGCAGCGTCGCCTTTACACGATCTACGAAGGCCAGCCACCGGCAAGCGTGATAGAAACCATGCAGGGCCAGGGCGTGGATGGCGACGACATTGATGTCGATGGGCTGCTGGAAGAGCAACGTCAGTATGAAAAGGCGCAGAAGGCCAAGCAGCCGCCGGCTCGCTGAGGTACGTCAGCGTATCGCGTCAGTAACCTCGTTGAAGGTGGTGGCCACGATTCTAAACGGCCACTTTCAACTGGATCGGTCGCTGCTGCGAAACCTCACCAGCCGCGTTGACTAGGCAACAACCGCTTCAGGACAACTGGAGCAGACATTCCGCGTTGGCGAGTCGCGCCAGTGCGCGCAAGCCTTCTGGTGCCCCCGACATGACCAGGCGATGCTTGTCGCGCTTGGCCTCAGCTGCCCAGGCCAGCAACATCGCCAAGGTCGCGCTGTCAGATCCTTCCAAGCCAGCCAGATCGACTTCAGTGACGGTGCCGTCGGCCAACGCCTTGCGACCCACCGGCAACAAGGTTTCCGCGTTCGCGTAGCCGATGCGACCGTTTAGTCGCAAAACGCCGTCATCAGAGACGGCGACCGTGGCGGCGGGGTCGCGATTCAACCCTTCTGTTCCTTCTCCATCGTCTCCAGCGCTGCGTCGCCTTGGGTTTCGAGGCGCTTGATCAGCGCTTCGATGCCCGACTTCTGGATTTCCGCAGCGACCTGGTTGCGATAGTTGGTGATGTAGGAAATGCCTTCGATGATGACGTCATAAGCTTTCCACTGGCCGGCGCTGGTCTTGCGGAACGCGAAATCGACCGAGGCCAGCTTGCCGTCATCCAGAGTGATCTGAGTGCGCGCAATAGTCCGCTTGCTGTTGAGGTCGCCGCGCGACGGCAACACCTTTACGGCTCCGCGCGAAAAGTTGAGCAAGCCTTCGGCGTACTTGTGGGTCAGCGAGTTGTAGAACGCCTTGGCAAAACGCGAGCGCTGGTCGGGCGTCGCCGTCTTCGCATTCTGGCCGAGCACCAAAATGGTGGCGTAGTCGAGATCGAAATGCGGCAGGAAAACGTCGTCAATTACGTCGATCAGCCTGCCGCGATCATTCTGGAGTTCGTCGCGATGACCTTCGATGGCGGCACCCAAATCATCGACGATCGACTGCGCGATCTGGTCTGGCGTACGGTCGGCAGCAATAGCGGGTACGGCGAACAGGCCGATCAGCGCGAAGACGATTGTCATCAAGGGCAAAATCAGGGATTTGCGCATTGTTTTTACTCCGGTCGGAAGGCATCGAATCAGGGTTGGTCTGGGTTGGTCGCGGCGGGAGCCAGCGGCGCGCCGGGATCTGGCGTGGAGGTACCGGGTTTGCTGGAACTCGATCCACCACTTCCGGCGAGGAACTTGCCGATCAGGTCTTCAAGTTGCATCGACGACTGAGTCAGGATGAACTCGTCGCCATCCTTGAAAACCTCCGGCGAGCCGCCGGTCTGGATCGCAACGTACTGATCGCCCAGTAAACCGCTGGTGAATATGGCCGCTGCGGAATCATCCGGCAGCGAATTGAATCGATTCGAGACAGCCAATTTCACTGTGGCATCGAGCTTGACCGGGTCGAGGTCGATCGAACTGACCGAACCAATCCGCACTCCTGCCATTTTCACCGGCGCGCCAAGCTTGAGTTGGCCGATGTTGGTGAAACTAGCCTGGAGGGTGTAACTATCGCCTTGGCGGAAATTGGCGACGCTGGTGGTCTGCGTCGCGAGATAAGCGAGGGCAGCGAAGCCAAGCAGGATGAACAGGCCGGTGCCAAGCTGGAAAGAACGTTGCTGAGCCATGGTGATAAGTCCGTTGCGTAACGATCAAGCGGGATTGGTGCGAGTTTGAAACGATCGTGTCGTTGCGATCACATGAGGAATGCCGTCATGACGAAGTCCAGCGCCAGCACCACGATCGACGACTGGACCACGGTGCGGGTGGTGGCATAAGCGACACCTTCGCTGGTGGGGGCCGTGGTGTAGCCCTGGAACGCCGCAATCAAGGTGATGACGGCGCCGAACGCTACGCTTTTCCAGACGCCATTCATGACGTCTTTCCAGACGTCAACGCTGGATGTCATGTTCGACCAGAACGTGCCGTTGTCCAGTCCCAGCCAGGTTACGCCGACCAGGTGAGCACCGAAAATGCCCATCGCATTGAATACGCAGGCCAGCAGCGGCATGGCGACCAAGCCGGCGAGGAAACGCGGCGCAACCACGTAGGACAGCGGATCGACAGCCATCATTTCCATGGCCGAGAGCTGGTCAGTGGCACGCATCAACCCGATCTCTGCTGTGATCGACGTTCCCGCACGGCCAGCGAACAAAAGCGCGGTGACCACTGGCCCCAGTTCACGGAACAGCGACAGCGCAACGACCGTACCCAGCGCGCCGGTTCCGCCGAAGATCGACAGCACATAATAAAGCTGCAAGGCCAGCACCATGCCGACAAACAGGCCGCAGGTCATGATGATGATCAAGCTCATCGCGCCGACGAACCAGACCTGCTTCACGGTCTGCGCGAAGTGGACAAAGCTGCGCGGAATCGCCGCAAGAATCGAGAAGAAGAACAGCCCGCAGGCGCCAAGCTGCGCGATGCCGGCAGTCAGCGCTGAGGGTGGCTTGTCGGTGTCGCTCATCGCGCCGCCTCGCTAAAGCCCAAGTCAGTTGCATAGTCCGGCGCGGGATAGTGAAACGGGACCGGCCCATCAGGTTCGCCACCGAAGAACTGGCGGGTCCAATCCGAGTCGCCCTTTGCCAATTCAGCGGGCGTGCCTTGTGCAACCACTTTGCCGCGCGCCAGCAACACCACGCGATCGGCAACGCGTTGCACCGCTGCAAACTCGTGCGCGACGACGATGCTGGTGACGCCGAGGGTGTCGTTGAGGGTACGGATCAACGAAAGGATCTGGTTCAACGACACCGGGTCGAGACCGACGAACGGTTCGTCGTAGATAACCAGCATGGGATCGCGCACGATCGCGCGCGCCAGCGCCACGCGGCGCGCCATGCCGCCGGACAGCTCGCTCGGCATCAAGCGCGCGGCACCGCGCAGACCGACCGCTTCCAATTTGGTCAGCACGATGTTGCGTACAAGTTCTTCAGGCAGCTTCAGATGCTGGCGCAGCGGGAACGCGATGTTTTCGTAGACATCGAAATCAGTCAGCAGGGCCGAGTTCTGGAACAGGTAACCTATGCGTTCGCGCAGATCGAAAAGATCGCTGCGGTTGAGCGTCATCACATCGTGGCCATCGACCACAACCGAGCCCTTGTCAGGCGGCAGCTGGCCGGTGATGTGGCGCATCAAGGTGGTCTTGCCAGTGCCGCTCGGGCCCATTATCGCGGTGATCTTGCCGCGCTCAATGTCGAGGTCGATGCCATCAAAAATGGTGCGGTCGCCCAGTTTCGTGTGCAGGCCGCGAATGGTGATCAGGGCGTTTTCGCCAGCGGCAGCGGGCGTGGAGTTGGGGTTCGTCATCGGCGCGAAGTCTAACAGCCGCCCCGTTTGCCCCGCGTTGAAATTAGCTGCCCTTGAGCAGATCGTTCAGCAAGCTGCGGTGCCGCGCCATCTGGGCATCGGTAAGCAGACGACGGCTGTGGACGATGCCACGAAGATCGGCCAGTGCCGTCGCGAAATCGTCGTTGATGACGAGGTAGTCGAAGTCACCAGCGCGGGCGATTTCAATGCGCGAATCGGCGAGGCGACGCTTGATCTGCTCTTCGCCGTCAGACGCCCGATTGCGCAATCGCCGCTCGAGTTCTGCCCGCGATGGCGGGAGGATGAAGATGCTTAGCGCTTCGGGGCATAAGGTTCGCACCTGCTGCGCGCCTTGCCAGTCGATTTCGAGCAACACATCCCCACCGGC
>JAYUYW010000092.1:0-2521 GCA_043752325.1 Rhodanobacteraceae bacterium
GAGCGACCTGGTGCTTGAACATCCCGGCAACCGGCAGCTGGCGTACTGGACCATGAATGGTGCGACGCCGGCACGATATTCCGTCGCCTTTACCCAGCCGGCGGGGTTCCGGCTGGAAACCACCGGCGATTACAACGGCGATGGCAAGCTGGATCTGATCTGGTTGCGCCGGACCGATCGCGCCCTGTTGATGTGGGTGGGCGATGGCAACGGCTTCACGGCCATGTCGATGAATCCGCTCAGCGCTGGGGTCTCCGTGCTAGCCAGCGGCGACGCCAATGGCGATGGCAGGGATGACCTGCTGGTGTCGAACAACGCGCGCCGACAGTTGAGGATCCTGACCCTCGACGGGCCGGTGGTGACCAGTGGCTCTCAATTCCTGGAGACGCCGATCGGACACATGTTTGTGGCCAGCGGCGATCACGACGGCGACGGCAAGCTCGATCTGGTTTGGGAACGCAGTTCCGATCGCAGTCTGCTGCTGTGGCGCGGCACCGGCAGCAGCTTTCAGTCGGCGCCGATTCGCGACCATGCGCCCGGCTGGCAGATGAAACACATCGAGCAGCCCGTCCGGTACACCAAGGATGACGTCGATGCGGAAGGCGGAAGCGACCTGCTGCTGTACGCACCGATTGGGCAATCGTTGTCCTACATGACCATGCAGGGTTCGACGCTGTACGGATTCTCGCCCAAGGCATACGCGGCCAACGGCAGCGCCGTGGCGTCTGGCGACTTCAACGCAGACGGCCACCACGATGTGGTGTTGTGGCGCGCAGGCCAGGGGCACCTGGTGTTGTGGGAAGGCGGCAGCGACGATTTCGTCGAAACGCGGCTGCCGACTCCATCCGTCGGCTGGATAGTGAGTGGCGCGGGCGATGTCGATGGTGACGGCAGGAGTGACCTGCTGCTCGAGAATGAAGGCTTCAACGCGATCGCGTACTGGATCATGGACGGCGCCGGCGTGTCTCGCTATTCCTCGGCATACGCGCGTCCTTCCGGATATGCCATGGCGGCCCGGGGCGACTTCAATGGTGACGGACGCCTCGATATCGCCTGGTCGCGCGCGTCGGATCGCAGCCTGTTGTTGTGGCAAGGCAACGGGATCGGTTTCGAGCAATCCGTCATCGGCAACTACGCGTCCGGCTGGGTCATCGCCGGCGCCGGCGACATCGACGGTGACGAACGCAGCGATCTCATCCTGACCGGGAGCGGTTCGGCCGCTTATTGGATCATGCAGGGCAACATCCCGATCCGGTATTCGCCCGGATTCATTGCACCCACCGGTTACCGGTTGGGGGCGATCGGGGACTACAACGGCGATGGCCGCACGGACTTGGCTTGGGACCGCGTGACAGACGGTGCCGTCACCATGTGGATTGGCGACGGCAACGGCTTCAATGTCGCCTATGCCGGAGTCCATAACCCCGGCTATGGGATCATTCAGCCCTAGCAGGAACACGGTCCGGAATCGACGCCAGGTCCGCCAGCATCAAGCCATCGTGGCCAGCCACCGACCCAGAGCAAGGCCCGGATTTTCGGGCCTTGCGCGTAGGCTGCGCGGGCACGAATCCGCCGGCTGCAACCTGCACGCGCCCGGTGGATTTGGCCTTGGGGATTACAACGCAGAGCGTCGAGGCACGGGCCGTGCTTCACGCATATGGACAGGAAAGCGTACCGGTATCCATCTGTTGACCTGATGCACCTGCCCCCACGTTGTTGAACACATGCCCAGTCGCAACCTGATGGGCAATTTTGGAAGCCAAGTGATGCAGAAGCGCGCGTTGTATACGGGAATCGCAATGCTGGGGCTGACGTCACTTGCGGCCGCCTGGATCCACGACCGGCAGGGCGAAGGGTTGGGGGGGTTGGTGGAGGCCACAGCGGTCACACGGCAGGCCATTCCACAGCACACCGCAGGCAAATCCGCGACCGCAATCCAGGCGAGCCAAGCAGGGGCAGCGGCCGCCCACGGCGCCGCGCGACATGTGCGCGGAGATGTGGATGGTGACGGCAAGAGTGACCTGCTGTTAGACAACATCTCCCTTGGCCAAGCGGCCTACTGGCGCATGGATGGCAGGACGCCGGTGGCGTATTCGCCCACGTTCACCAAGCCGGACGGCTATGCGCAAGCGGCCAGCGGGGACTTCAATGGCGACGGCAAGCTCGACATCGTGTGGGCGGGGGCGGGCGACCGCAGCCTGCTGATGTGGGTCGGCGACGGCAGCAGCTTCAGCCAGATGCCGATTCGCGACTTCGCCGACGGTTGGGCCGTAACCGGCGCGGGGGACATCAATGGCGACGGCAAGAGCGACCTGCTGCTGGCGAACGCAGTGCAGGGTTTGTTCGCCTACTGGATCATGGACGGCGTCGCGCCGACCCGCTATTCAACAGTCTTCGGCCAGCCGGCCGGGCATGCGCAGGTGGCAACCGGCGATTTCAACGGCGACGGCAGGCTCGACATCGTCTGGGACCGGGCCAGCGATCGCACGTTGGTGATGTGGCTTGGGGACGGCAACGGATT
>JAYUYW010000093.1:0-15632 GCA_043752325.1 Rhodanobacteraceae bacterium
CCATGGCCAGGTGCTGTTCATCGCGGTGGGCACGCCGCCCGACGAGGATGGCAGTGCGGACTTGAGTCACGTGCTCGCGGTCGCTTCGACGATTGGGCAAAACCTTGAGGAATCCGGAGCAATCATCGTCAACAAATCGACCGTGCCCGTTGGAACTGCCGACCGGGTTCGCGCGAAAATTGCGGACGAGCTTTCGAAACGCGGCAAGGATTTCACCTTCGAGATTGTTTCCAATCCGGAATTCCTGAAGGAAGGCGACGCCGTCGCCGACTGCCTGCGGCCGGATCGCATCATCATCGGCAGCGAAAGCGCACAGGCTATTGCCGTCTTGCGCAATCTGTATGCGCCGTTCAACCGAAATCACGATCGCCTCGTGCTGATGGACGTGCGTTCGGCCGAGCTGACCAAGTACGCCGCGAACGCGATGCTGGCGACCAAGATCAGTTTCATGAACGAGATCGCGAACATCGCCGAGAAGGTTGGGGCGGACGTGGAACAGGTGCGCATTGGTATCGGTTCCGATCCTCGCATCGGTTATCACTTCATCTATCCCGGTGCCGGCTACGGCGGCTCGTGTTTTCCGAAAGACGTGAAAGCGCTCGCACAGATTGCGCGACAGCACGACTACGCCCCGCGTTTGCTTGATGCGGTTGACGCAGTCAACGATAGCCAGAAGTACCGACTTTTCGCCCTGTTGCAGCAGCACTTTGATGGCGACTTGAGGGGTCGCACCATCGCCGTGTGGGGACTTGCGTTCAAGCCCAACACCGACGACATGCGAGAAGCGGCGAGTCGCACCTTGCTAGAAGAATTGTGGACAGCCGGCGCGACGGTCCGCGCCTTCGATCCGGAAGCCATGGAAGAAGCTCGGCGGATATACGGTGAGCGCGCCGATTTCGCGCTTTGCGAAGACGCGTTCGATACTTTGGCGGATGCGAGCGCCTTGGTTATCGTCACCGAATGGAAGGCCTTCCGTAGTCCCGACTTTGAGCGAATCCGCGCCGCGCTGCGTGAGCCGGTTCTTTTCGACGGCCGAAACATGTTCGAGCCGGAGATGGTCGAATCCGCCGGACTGGCCTATTACGGCATCGGTCGCGGCCGCAGCGTGAAGCGACCGACATGATCGACGATGCGCAAGTCGCCCGTCTTGAGCAGCGAGTCGCAGAGCTGGAGACGCGCGTCGCCTTCATGGATGATCTGGTTGCGTCGATGAACGATATCGTCGCGTCGCAGGACCAACGCATGTTTCGGCTGCAAACCGAAGTCGAACGCGTGCGGGAAGATCTCGGTTCGGTCCGCAACACCTTGGCAGCGGATTTCGGCGACGAGCCACCACCACCCCACTACTGAACGACGGTCTGCCCCGACCAACAATTGAATTGAGATGGCCGAATCCCTACGCGACCAGTTGCTCAAGAGCGGACTTTTAACCCAGCTCAAACCTGCGAAGCCTGCGCTTGCGCCTGCGCCTGCTGCGGCAGCGGGGTCTAGGTCGCGATCCGTGGACAATTCACGCGGCAAACCGCAAAGCGCAAATCCGCAAAAGAAGCTGCGCGACGGAGACGACATCGATTTGGCCAAGGCCTACGCCTTGCGCAACCAGGCCGACATCCGTGAACGTCAGCGCACCCAGCAAGAGCAGGAGCAACGCGCTCGCGAGAAAAAAGAACGTCGACAGAAGCTGGCTGAGGCGCTGGCAGGGAAGTCATTGAATGCCGACGACGCCGATGTCGCACGGCATTTCCCGCATGCCGACAAGATTCGTCGCGTGTACGTCACCGCCGCGCAATTGCCCTTGCTCAACCGCGGCGAACTTGGTGTCGTCCTACACGCCGGTCGCTTTCTGTTGGTGACTCGCGAAGTGGCGCTGGTGGTGCGGGAAATCGATTCCGACCAAGTACTGCTGCTGGTCGATCCAGATCAAGCCGACGAGGATGACGTGCCGGCGGATTTGATCTGGTAGTCCGCGACACCCCATAACGTCGTCATCCACGCGAAAGCCGGGATCCATTTTGATTTTGATGTCAGTTCGCAGAGCCGAAGATCAAAACGGGTTGATCAGCCTCCGGCTGTTGAAGGTCGCCTCCGCTTTCGCGGGAATGACGACGGTTTGTTGATGGATCGCCCTCTGTCGTGTTGTCCGGAAATTCCACTCAACAAAACGCCCGGACTTGCCGGGCGTTTTGTTGAGAGTCGGTCGTTGTTTATCAGCCTTTGCTGCCACTCTTCTTCGGCGCCGGGCGTGCAATATCGGGCTTTGCAGATTGAGACGGGTTGGCGCTCTCACCCGGTTTGCCGGCTACGAAACCTTGCTGGAGGTTCTTCCACATATCCATGTTGCGCTCGGTCAGTCCGTTCAACATCGAGAACGGTGTCTTGCCCATCATGTTGTTGAGCTGGCTGCGGAACTGGTGCTGCTGGTCGAGGAAGGTCTGCATGCTGCGTTCGAGATAGCTGCCCATGAAACCTTGCAGCGAGTCGCCGTAAAAGCGGATCACCTGCGACAACAACTGGGTGGTGAACATCGGCGAACCGCTGTCTTCGTGTTCGGAGATGATCTGCAACAACACAGAGCGGGTCAGGTCTTCGCTGGTCTTGGCATCGCGAACCTGGAAGGCCTCTCCGTCGATCACCAATTGCCGAACCTCTTCCAGCGTTATGTAGCTGGAAATCTCGGTGTCATAAAGACGCCGGTTCGGGTATTTCTTGATGATGCGAAGGTCTGTCATAGCGCAAAGCTAACAGACTATGCGGCGGTGCACCAGTGAAAAAGCGCCGCCATTCAGCAGCTTGCGACGGCGTTGCACCGCCGCAACTGGAGAGCTCGAACGACTACCAACCCATGTAGTGGCCCCCGTTTATGGATAAGTTGGCGCCGGTGATCCAAGCTGCCTTTTCCGACGACAGGAACTCTACTGCATAGGCAATTTCGTCCGGTTCGCCTAGGCGACCAACCGGAATCTGGGCGATGATCTTGTTGCGCACGTCCTCGGGCACAGCCTTGACCATTTCGGTGGCGACGTAACCTGGCGAAACGGTGTTCACGGTAATGCCGAACTTGGCATTTTCCTGCGCCAGTGAGATGGTGAAGCCATGCATGCCGGCTTTTGCTGCGGCGTAGTTGGCTTGGCCGTACTGGCCTTTCTGGCCGTTGATCGAGCTGATCTGGATAACGCGGCCCCATTGGCGCGCGCGCATTCCTTCGATGACCGGACGGGTCATGTTGAACACCGAATTCAGGTTGGTGTTGACCACTTCCTGCCACTGCTGTGGCGTCATCCGATGGAACGTCGTATCACGGGTTATGCCGGCGTTATTGACCAGAATGTCGACCGAGCCAAGCTGCTTTTCAATCTCTCGCACCAGAGTTTCGCAAGCGGCAGGGTCGGAAACATCGCCCTTGGCGATGGCGACTTCGAAGCCTTCGCCACGCATCATTTCCTGCCATGCCAACGCCTTGGCTTCGTCGCGATAGTTGGTGCCTACTTTGTGCCCGGCGCGCGCAAAATTCATGCAAAGCGCCGTTCCGATGCCGCCAATACCGCCAGTTACGAGGGCTACGCGAGCTGTCATTTCCATTTCCTTTTGCGTTCGGGTTGCTGATCAAGGCCCGCCGGATAGGCGGTAGTTGGTTTTTGAGTGTGCCCGAACGTCGCGTCCACTTCCCGCTGCAACGCGGCATTTACGGTGTCCGGCTCGGCGCCGATGACGCTGCTCGCCCATCCAGGATGATGCAGCGCAGCGTCGAGCGCAGCGGCAGGATAGCGCGCAGAAATATCCGGCAATTCGAGCACGTCGAGCGCCGCCAGCAGTGCAGGCATCGGGTCGGCGGGATCGACCGGCGTTGATCGGTCATGTTTGCTGAGCTTGCGGCCGTCACTTCCCAGCACGACCGGTAAGTGCAGGTAGCCGGGCTGGACCAGCCCAAGTCGTTTTTGCAACAGAATCTGGCGCGGCGTCGAGTCAAGCAGGTCGGCACCCCGAACGATTTCAGTGATGCCTTGTGCCGCGTCGTCGACAACCACGGCCAGTTGATACGCCACCCAACCTTCGCGTCGCCGCACGACAAAATCGCCACCGACCTGGTCCAACCGGAACGACTGTGGTCCAAGCCGGATATCGGTGAACGTAGCAGGCTGGTTATCTGTGCGAATTCGCCACGCAGCATCGGCGGTGCATTGAGATGCGACAACGCAAACCCCAGGATGAATGCCGCCGAATGGTTCCAGGTCGCGCCGGCTGCACGCGCAGCGATACGCATATCCGTTGGCTATCAGCGAAGCCAGCGCGTCGCGATACACGTCGAAACGTTCGCTTTGCCAAAGCACCGGCTGATCTGACTCCATGCCGAAACGGGCCAACGTTTCGATCAGTTCGACATCGGCACCCGCCACCTCGCGCTGAGGATCCAGGTCTTCGATACGCACCAGCCAAACGCCTTTGTGCCGACGCGCTCGCAGCCAGCTGCCGACCGCAGCCACCAGCGAGCCAAGGTGTAGCTGACCAGTCGGGCTGGGCGCGAAGCGACCTCGGTAGGGCATAATCGAAACGGATTGGAAGTAGTCGCCAGCATTCTAGATGGTCGTGCGAAACCGTCAGCAATTGCAACGAAAACTCTCCCCAGCCTTGAATCGTTGCCGACTGCCCCTACCAAGTGCGGTGTTGCGACATAACCTATGAGGACTCCCATGCGTCGGATCATGCTGTTCATTGCCACCAACCTTGCCGTGATGCTGCTGCTGACCATCGTAGTCCGCGTCTTTGGCCTCGATACCACCAGTTATCTCAACGGCCAGCTCAACCTGCAGGGCATTCTCATCATCTCAGCCGTGATTGGCTTTGGTGGCTCGTTCATTTCGCTGGCAATGTCCAAGTGGATCGCCAAGTGGCAGACCAAGGCCCACGTGATCGAGCAGCCCTCGAATCCGACCGAAGTCTGGTTGCTCGCCACGGTTCGTCGTCAGGCCGATGCAGCTGGTATCAAGATGCCGGAAGTCGCCATCTACGAAGCGCCGGAAATGAATGCGTTCGCGACCGGAGCCACCCGTAACAGCGCGCTGATTGCTGTCAGCACCGGTTTGCTCGACCAGATGCAGCAGGACGAGATCGAAGCCGTGCTCGGCCACGAGATCAGCCACGTTGCCAATGGCGACATGGTGACGATGACCTTGATCCAGGGCGTCGTGAACACCTTCGTGATCTTCCTCGCCCGCGTCATAGGCTCGGTCATCGATCGCGCCATCAGCGGCGATCGCGGCGGCGGCGGCATCGCCTATTTCGCGATCGTGATCGTGTTGCAGATCGTGCTGGGCTTGTTCGCGTCGATGATCGTTGCCGCGTTCTCGAGATGGCGTGAGTACCGCGCCGATGCCGGTGGCGCGGATCTGGCTGGCCGCGAAAAGATGATCGCCGCGCTGGCACGTTTGTCAGGTAACCACGGCGAAAACAGTTTGCCCAAGGCGATCCAGGCTTTCGGTATATCCGGTGGTGGAATGCGCAAGCTGTTCTCCAGCCATCCGCCGCTGGAACAGCGCATCGCTGCGTTGCGCGCCGCCGTGTAACCGATTCACGACAGTCAGTCGTACAAAAGGCCTCGCAATGCGCGGGGCCTTTTGTTTTATAAGCTCAAGCTCGCCGCTGACAAGTCGCTTTCTGCAGGCCTGAAACGCGCCGCAGCGGTTCCGAATATTCGCCGACCGACGTATCCTTGCCAATTGTCCGCCGTGTCGAGTAATGCAATGACTGCTCCCAGCGCTGTTCCCGTCAAGTCCGGTGTCGATGCCATCATCAAGCAGGTGCTGGCCCAGCCCGGATTGTCGCCGGCGCACGAAGCACAAGTGTTCACCGAGAACTTCTTCCGCCAGGTCCCCGCTGACGATATCGCCAGTCGCGATGCCGCCAGCTGGGCCAAGCTGGCGATGGCGATATTTGAATTCATGCGCGAGCGCCGAAGCTGCCACACCAAGATTCGCGTCTTCAACCCGGTGCCGGAACAGGACGGCTTCGACAGCACGCATACTGTCATTGCGATTGTGACCGACGACATGCCGTTCCTGGTGGATTCGGTGTCGATGGCAATCACTGCCGCAGGCCTTGCGACCAAAATCGTCATCCATCCGCTCTATCGCACCGAGCGTGATCCCGGCGGAAACGTTCTGCACATCGACGCGGAAGATGCCGAAAAGGGTACGCCCGAATCCTTGATGGTGTTCGAGATTGAGCGCATTGCCGAAGTCGCCGAGATCGAGCAACTGCGCAAGGACATAAGTGTCGCCATCGATGACGTACGCGCTTCCGTTGCCGATTGGCCGCAGATGAAACAGCGACTGTTGGCCATTGCCGACGAATTTCCCAAGCGCAAACTGCCGTACGAGGCATCCTTGCTTGAAGAAGCCGGTGCCTTCCTGCGCTGGGTCGCCGAAGATCATTTCACCTTCCTTGGCTATCGTGAATACCGCGTTCTTGGCGGGGGCGACAACGAAGTGCTGGAAGCCGTCGAGAGTTCGGGCCTCGGAATCCTGCGTGAGATTGAGCGTGGCGTGGCGCCACGTTCGGTAAAGTCTCTCGCCGCGCACGATCTTGAAAAATCCGGTGCGGTCGGCGCCATCATCCTGACCAAGACGAACGCGCGTTCGCACGTGCATCGACCCGGCCACATGGACTACCTGTCGGTGTTGAGCTTCGACGACAGCGGCCACCCGATTGGCGAGGAACGCTTCCTCGGCCTGTTCACGTCGTCGGCCTACATGACACCGCCGCGCGAAGTACCGCTGGTGCGTCGCAATGTCGACGACGTGATGAGGCGTTCCGGCCTCAAGCGCGATTCGCATTCGGGCAAGGCGTTGCGCAATATCCTGGAAACCTTGCCACGCGATGAGTTGTTCCAGAGCTCTAAGGAAGAACTGTTCGAGGTCGCCATGGCCGTGCTCGATCTGCGCGAGCGTGCCCGTACGCGGCTTTTCGTGCGCCGCGACCGATACGGCCGATTCCTGTCCGTACTGGCATATGTGCCGCGCGACCGCTTCAGTACCGCCGTGCGCGAGCGCATCGAGAACACGTTGAAGGAAAGTTTTGGCGGCGAGCGCGTGGATTCGACCGTGCAGCTCGACGAATCGCCTCTGGCGCGAGTGCACATTATCGTGCGCCCGAAGCCGGGAGATCTGCCGACTTACGTCTTGGAAGACCTCGAAAAACGCATCGCCATGATCGTCCGTAACTGGCACGACGATTTGCGTGAATGCCTGGTTGAAAAGCACGGTGAAGATGCCGGCCTGAAATTGGCCAATCGTTACGGCAAGGCATTGCCGGCTGGCTATATCGAGAAGGTCACGCCGCTCAACGCGGCCGACGACGTGGAACTGGCATCAAGCCTGGCCAGCGTCGACGACATCCGGCTCAATCTGTACCGCTCGCGACGCAATCCCGAAGACCTGCACTTCAAGGTGTTCCGCCTGGGCGACGACATTTCGCTTTCCGAAGTGATCCCGCTGCTGGAAAACCTTGGCGTCAGCGTGCTGAAAGAGAATCTCTATGAACTGGAAGTAGGTGGCTCGCCGATCTATATCCAGGACATCATGGTTCGGCCGGGACGTCTGAGTTTCGACATCGAGCAGGTCCGCGAATCGTTCCAGCAAACTTTCGAGCGAGTCTGGCGCGGCGATGCCGAAGACGATGGATTCAATCGGCTCGTGCTGCTTGCACAACTGAGCTGGCGTCAGGTCAGTGTGCTGCGTGCCTATTGCAAATACCTGCTGCAAACCGGGGTCACCTTCTCGCAAACCTACATGGAGCAGACCCTCGGCAGCTACCCGGACATGGCTGGCCTGCTGGTGGAACTGTTCGAAGCCAAATTTGATCCGCGACGCCTCGACGCCGATGCCGAGAAGATCGACGAATGCGCGACCGCCTTGCGCAGCGAATTGGAGACTCTTGTTCCGGCCGACACGCAGGCCGAAAATCCGCAACTCATCGACGACCTGATCAAGTCGCGCAAGCAGGGCCGAAACGCACAGGTCGATCAGATCGTCGCCACCATCAAGATCTTGCTGGAGCGCGTTGCCAGCATCGACGAGGATCGCATCCTGCGGGCCTTTATGGGTGCGATTCGCGCGACGTTGCGTACCAACTATTTCCAGATTCGCGACGGCAAGCTGCACGACTACACCAGCTTCAAGTTCGATCCGATGCAGATCGCAGACCTCCCGAAGCCGCGTCCATATCGCGAAATTTTCGTTTATAGCCCCCGCATAGAAGGCGTGCATTTGCGCTTCGGGCCGGTCGCACGTGGTGGATTGCGCTGGTCGGACCGTCGCGAGGATTTCCGAACAGAAGTGCTCGGCCTGGTCAAGGCGCAGATGGTCAAGAACACGGTCATTGTTCCGGTCGGTTCCAAAGGCGGATTTTTCGTCAAGAAGCCGCCGGTCAATGGCGACCGCGACGCGGTTCTTGCAGAAGGCATTGCTTGCTACCGCATGTTCATTAATGGCTTGCTCGATATCACCGACAACCTGGTCGATGGCGCCGTGGTGCCGCCGGTCGACGTGGTTCGCCATGATGCCGATGATCCGTATCTGGTCGTCGCGGCCGACAAGGGCACCGCGACGTTCTCCGACATTGCCAACGCAGTTGCCGACGAGCACGGCTACTGGCTCGGCGACGCGTTCGCCTCCGGTGGTTCGGTGGGTTACGACCACAAGGGCATGGGCATTACCGCGAAGGGTGCGTGGGAGTCGGTAAAGCGCCATTTCCGTTCGGTCGGCGTCGATTGCCAGTCACAGGATTTCACCTGCGTCGGCATCGGCGACATGTCCGGCGACGTGTTCGGCAACGGCATGTTGCTGTCCAAACACATTCGCCTGCTTGCCGCGTTCGACCATCGCCACATCTTCATCGATCCCAATCCCGACCCAACCAGAACCTTTGTCGAGCGCGAGCGCATGTTTGCTGTGCCGCGCTCGTCCTGGGCCGATTACGACAGTAGCCTGATCAGCAAAGGTGGTGGCATCTGGCCGCGTACCTTGAAGAGCATTCCGGTTTCCGAAGCGGCACGCGTCGCGCTCGGCATCGCCGAAGGCATAACTGCGATGACGCCTAACGAGTTGCTCAATGCCATCCTCAAAGCACCAGCCGATCTGCTATGGAACGGTGGTATCGGCACGTACGTGAAAGCCGAAATTGAAAGCAATGCCGACGCCGGGGATCGCGCCAACAACATGATTCGCGTCAATGGCAGCGAACTCCGTGCGCGAATCATTGGCGAAGGTGGCAACCTCGGCATGACCCAGCGCGGTCGCATCGAGGCGGCACTCAACGGCGTGCTTCTCAACACCGACTTCATCGACAACTCGGCCGGCGTGGATACGTCCGACCACGAGGTCAACATCAAGATTCTTCTTAACGATGCGGTCAAGCGCGGTGAGCTGGATTACGACAGCCGCAACGCCTTGCTACGTCAGATGACCGACGAAGTCGAACGCCTGGTCTTGTTCGACAACTATCGCCAGAACGAAGCCATTTCCGTGATGGAGCGCATGTCGATCAAGCGGCTGGGTTCCAAGCAGCATTTTATCCAGACGCTGGAGGCGCAAGGTCTGCTGGATCGTCAGATCGAGTTCTTGCCGTCCGACGCTGAATTCTCCGAACGTCGAGTACGCGGCGTGGGGCTTACCCGGCCGGAGCTGGCGATCCTGCTGTCGTATTCCAAGATCGTCATCTTCCAGCAGCTGCTCGACTCCGACATACCGGAAGACCCCTATCTCTCCACAGAGTTGCGCCGATACTTTCCCGAGCCGCTGCGCGAGAAGTACGCCGAGCACATGGAACGGCATCGCCTGAAGCGCGAGATCATCGCCACCGCGGTGACCAATTCGATGGTCAATCGCATGGGCGCGACGTTCCTGTTGCGCATGCAGGAAGACACCGGCCAGTCGCCGGCGGCGATTGCCAAAGCGTTCAACATTGTTCGCGAAATTCTCGATGCGCGTTCGCTGTGGGCCGCAATCGAGGAACTCGATGGCAAGGTCAACGGCAATGCGCAGATCGATGCGATCCTGGTCATCTGGTTGTTGCTGCGTAACCTGACGCGCTGGATGCTCAATCGCAGTGGCGAATCCCACAACATCGCCGCGGCCGTTGCGCGTTACAGTCCAGGCGTACAGGCCTTGCGTGCATCGTTGGTCAAGACGATGGCACCGAGCGACCGCGTCCATTTCGAACAGGAACGCAAGCACTGGGCCGAGCAGGGTTTCAATGACGAACTCGGCGAACAACTGGCTGGACTGGACGCGCTGAATTCGGTACTCGATATCGTGCTGGTCGCCGAGCAGAACAAGCTGAGCGTGGAACGCGTCGCCGAAGTGTACTTCGCTCTCGGCGAAGCACTGCACCTGAAGTGGCTAATGCAGAAGGTGGAAGAACTTCCTGTCGAAACGCGTTGGCACGCACACGCACGTGGCCAGCTGCGCGACGAGTTATACGCGCAACAGCGCGCATTGGCAGGTCAGGTACTGGAACGCGGCGGCGAGGGAGACGGCGCAGATCTAGTCCAGAACTGGCTCAGCCGCGAAGACGCGACACTGAAATTCACGCTCGGCATGTTTGCCGACATGCGTACGCAGGTCGTTACCGATTACCCCATCGTATCTGTCGCTGTGCGTCGCCTGGCTCAACTCGCATCGACGGGCGCGCCCGTGTGATCGACAACCCGCGCATCGCCTTCATGGCGGCACGCACCGACGAAGCGCAAGCCGCGCTCAAGGTGCTGACCACTCGCTATGGCGATGCGATGGTTGAGGAAGCGAATGTGATCGTAGCCCTCGGTGGTGACGGCTTCATGTTGCGCAGCGTGCATCGCACGCTGTCGCGCAAGCTGCCGGTGTATGGCATGAAGCTCGGCACGGTTGGGTTCCTGATGAATCAGCATCGAGCCGATGACTTACCCGAGCGCATCAGCGCGGCGCAGTCTACCGAGCTGCATCCGCTGCTGATGGAAGTGAACACGGAAGGCGGCACCAGCTCGACTGCACTGGCTTTCAACGAAGTGTCGCTGCTGCGCCAGACCAAACAGGCTGCGCACATCCGCATCGAACTGGATGGCGACACCAAACTCGACGAGCTGATGTGTGACGGCGTGCTTCTATCAACGCCAGCCGGCTCGACTGCCTACAACCTGTCAGCGAATGGCCCAATCCTGCCGCTGGGTTCCAACGTGCTGGCGCTGACACCGATCAGCCCATTCCGGCCTCGCCGATGGCGTGGTGCAGTTCTGCCGGCAACCACCGAAGTGCGTTTCGTTGTGCTTGATCCGTACAAAAGACCGGTCAGCGCGACGGCAGATTCGCATGAGGTGCGCGACATCCTCGATGTGCGCATTCGTGAATCCCGCGAACAATCGGTGCGGTTGTTGTTTGATCCGGAGCATGACCTCGCCGATCGGATACTCAACGAGCAGTTTGAGTCGTAGGGTTGCGAGGCTCGGAGATCAAGCTTCGAGCGCGAGAGTGTCCAACAGCTCCGTCATTCCTGCGAAGGCAGGAATCCATTTTGATTCCGCCCCAAATTCACGCGCGCATCGCAGATCAAAGTGGATTCCTGCCCTGCCAGGAATGACGAGGGGTAAGTGCATAGCGGGTATGACGAGTAGGGCGGCATTTACGACGCCGTTGGACTACTTCTCCCGCGCCACACCCAGCCGAACGATGCGCTGCATCTCCTGCCCACCTCGATAGATGTCCAGCGTCACCGACGTTCCCGCGTTTTGCGCAAGCAGCTTCTGAAACGCGGTCTTGCCATTGAACCCATTGCCATTGACGCGGGTGACCACATCGCCGGACAGCAGGTTCGCTTCCGACGCCGGCGTGCGAGCAATCACCGAACCAATACTGACACCACCATTGATCGCCAGCTTCGCCATCTCGCTGCTGCTCAAGTTGCGAAACGTGGCACCAAACGTCAGCTTGTACTTCACGAAATAAGCGACCAGCGAAAACTGCGGGCCGTCGTAGCCTCCGGCTCGTTGATCACGGTTGTCAGCGGTCGGATCGACCGGATAAAAAATAGCCCGTTCCGCACCAATCGCGACCGCACGATCGGCAGCGCGCAGACGCGCATCGGGATCTGTCGTCTCGAATTGACTGCGTCCAACCAGAACGTAGCCCTCCCGCGCCAAATCGGTCCGGTCACGGACGAAGTCATAGCCCTCGCTAACGCGCACCTCGCGCGGCGCAGGTGATTCGCGAAACAGCGCGACCACGTTTGGCGCCCGGCCCTCTTCAACGCTGAAGCGTTCCGGAGGTGCTTCGCGCGGTAGTTGCTCCTCCAGCGGGGCGTCGTCGTAATCGACCCGCGATACTGGGACGGTAACGCAGCCAGCCAATGCGACCAGCGCGGCTACCGCGAGAAAGCGCGACGTTTTCATGGTGTTTTCCTTTTTTCCCATCCTGCCGCTCGCGTCGTCGCGGAGGCAACGCCCAGAGTGTGCCACGACCGCCACTTGCAATGCGTTGCGACGCAGCACGGACCAATCAGCACGGGTCAATGCGAGCAGGAATACCGGCCCAGCTGCTTCAATTGGGCAATCTGCATCGCAAGCGCCCTGACGCCCATGTACAGCCGAAAGTTAGGGTCAGAGTGAGACGGCCGAACGTGAAACGGGATCGACCGCGACGTACCTCCACGCGTTCCCCACTTTTCGCTGACCCGCCTTTCGTTCATCAACGCCCGCGTCTGCCCAGTCTGGCCAGCGCTTCGCGGTCAGCGCGCGATGCCGCGCTCGGACAACCAAGTCGCCATTCCATTCCAGTAACCCGGCGCGTACTGCCAGCTCATCGCATCGTTGGGCAGGCCGGTCTTCACCACCATGCCGGTGTGTCCCATCTTCGGCAGTATCTCGACAGTTACATCCTGGTTGCCGGCCTGTCGCAGGGCTTCGCGGATTCGCGGCGCGCTGGCTTGGGAATTCAAGTTCCAGTCCTTCTCGGCCAACGCCCAGAACACAGGTGTCCTCACCGTCTTCAAATAGTCTGCGCTGTCGTATTCCAGATTGCGACCGAGCCACATCCACCAGCGCCCGAGGGCCTCGTCCTTGGTTGTCTGCGGCTCGCCGTAAGCCTTCTTGAACCACGGCTTCTGGCTCTGGGCGAGGAAATGCTCGTTGCCTTCTTCCCAGGTGCCGCCGCGCACGGCCACATCCCAGTAGGCGTTGTACATCGCAATGGCGGTGTCCAGGTCGTTCGGATTGGTGACCCCCTCGGCGATCAACTGTCCGCGTTTTTCGTGAGCCATGGTTTTGCGCACGCTCTGACCCGGGCCGACGCGCATCAGCAGGAATGCGAGGTCCGGGCGCTTGGCCGCGGCCATCGAACCAATCCAGCCGCCTTGGCTGCTGCCCATCACACCGACTTTGCGTGAGTCCACTTCCGGACGCGATTTCACGTAGTCCACCGCGGCCAGCACGTCGGCGGCGAGGTCGTCGAAGCTGGCAATCTGCCAGTCGCCTTCGGACTCTCCAGTGCCTTGCTTGTCAAAGGTCAGCACGCCAATGCCCAACTGCAGGAAGAAGGTGCTGAAGGGGCCGACGTCGCGCGTGGCGGGGCCCGATCCGTGTGCGAAAACCACCATGGGGTTTTTGCCGGAGCTTTTCGGGAGGTACAGGTTTCCGCGCAGCTTGCGACCGCTGCTTGAAAAAGTGATCTCTTCAATGGTGTGCAGCCTGATTTTCTTCGCCAGGGTGGTCGCGCCCTCCTTGGCAAGTTTCACGCCACTGACTTTGCCGCCCGCATCTTTCGAAAATTGGAAGGTCAGCGCCGGGTCGTTGTGGTCCTTGAACACACCGTCCTTGATGGGCTCCAGCTGACCGACCTTTAGCGTCTTGAGGTCCAGCCAGACCATCGCATTGCCCATTTCGCCCATCACACCCATCGAAATGCGGTGTCCGGGGCTGAGCTCGTAGGTGCCCTCGTAGGGATACAGCGCAGCGGCCTCAGGCGGCGCGTTTTCGCCGGAAGCGGCGGAAACGGCGAGCAGCGACACCAGACAGGCGAGTAGTAGGCGATTAAAGGTTGAGATGGGCATGGTCGGGCTTCGCGGGCGAGTGTGCGCAATCTGACAGGGCGGCAACGCGGCGTCTGCTGTCGCAGGAGAGCCATCAAAGCAACACGTTGCTATCGACAAACGTCCAGCGTCGCTCGTTGACATCGCCCCTCTTAAACTTGAAATCTGCGGGTAGGCGACGGCGGAATTTCCTCAGCCGGGCGAGCAGCTCGCGGACGCCGAGATTTTTCTTTACCTCGAATACTCGCTGATTGGCGCTATGTATTTTGATGTCATTGACTTCGCGCAGCTCGAATGTTTCGACCGCGACGGCCGGCAAGGGGATTGCGAGGCCACTTCCCCATTTCGAGACTTGCATGATGTTCAAGCCGGCTGGATACCGCCAGCCCCTGGCCTGCACTGACTGGCCCAGTCGGGCTGGAGCTACAATTGGTACCTGACTCTCCAAAGCCGCGCCTCATGAGCATTCCCGCCAGCAAACTTCCCAGCATCGGGTCGGCCACTGAACGCAGTCCACTGCGCTTCGTCACCGCCGCTTCCCTGTTCGACGGCCATGATGCCGCGATCAACATCATGCGCCGGCTGATCCAGTCTCTAGGCGCTGAAGTGATCCACTTGGGCCACAACCGCAGCGTAGAAGATGTAGTCCGCGCCGCATTGCAGGAAGACGCCGACGCCATCGCGCTGTCCAGTTATCAGGGCGGCCACGTCGAGTATTTGAAGTACATGGTCGACATGCTGAGGGAACGCGACGCCGGCCACATCAA
The DNA here is from genome assembly GCA_043752325.1 of Rhodanobacteraceae bacterium. Taxonomy (GTDB): domain Bacteria; phylum Pseudomonadota; class Gammaproteobacteria; order Xanthomonadales; family Rhodanobacteraceae; genus Dokdonella. The sequence continues at coordinate 14,817 of JAYUYW010000093.1, forward strand.
GGTGTTCGCGGGCGGCGGCGGCACCATCACGCCCGAAGAAATTCGCGAGCTGCAAGCCTACGGCGTCGAGCGCATCTACCACCCCAACGACGGCATGAAGATGGGTTTGGTCGAAATGATCGAGGACGTGGTGCGTCGTGCGCAGGAAGGCAAGGACGCAAAGTCGGGCCAGCGTTCGCTCGCCACCGCGCGAGAACACGACGCTGGCCGCCCTTCATTCAAAGACGAAATCGCCATTGGGTTGGCCATGTCCGCGATCGAAGACGGGGAGCATTCCGAAGCCGAGCTGGCGCGCCTGCGCAAGGTGTGGCAAGTCGCGGGCGGAAAGACTCCAGTCATCGGCATCACCGGAACGGGTGGCGCGGGCAAATCATCGGTCACCGATGAACTGCTCAATCGCTTCCTCGCCAGCTTCCCGAAGATGCGCATCGCGGTCATTTCGGTGGACCCCACCCGCCGCCGCAGCGGTGGCGCATTGTTGGGCGACCGCATCCGCATGAACTCGCTGCGCAGCCATCGCGTGTACATGCGCTCGATGGCCACGCGCCGGCAAAACGTGGCTACCAATGCGGTGCTGAAAGACTGCATCGGGTTTTTGAAAAGCCTGGGCTACGACCTGGTCATCGTCGAGACTGCCGGCATCGGCCAGAGTGATTCGGAAATCGTCGACCTGGTCGATTTCCCCATGTACGTGATGACCAGCGACTACGGCGCGGCGTCGCAGCTGGAAAAGATCGACATGGTCGATTACGCGGAACTCATCGTGCTCAACAAGTACGACAAGCGCGGCGCCGAGGACGCGCTGCGCGACATCCG
>JAYUYW010000094.1:0-6579 GCA_043752325.1 Rhodanobacteraceae bacterium
ACCGCGTCTACGCGACCCTGATCGAATCCAGCGTACTGGTGGTGATTGTGATCTTTCTGTTTTTGGGCAGCCTGCGCTCGGCGCTGATTCCGGCCGTGACGGTGCCGGTCTGCGTGATCTCGGCGTTCATCGCGATGTACGTATTCGGTTTTTCGATCAACCTGCTCACCCTGCTCGCGCTGGTGTTGTCGATCGGTCTGGTCGTCGACGACGCCATCGTGGTGCTGGAAAACATCCAGCGCCGCGCCGACCTTGGCGAGCCACCACTGGTCGCCGCGCGGCGTGGTACGCAGCAGGTGGCGTTTGCCGTGATCGCGACCACGGCCGTGCTGGTCGCGGTGTTCCTGCCTCTGGGATTCATGGAAGGCAACAACGGTCGACTGTTCCGCGAACTGGCGGTGACGCTTGCTGGCGCCATCGCGATTTCGGCATTCGTGGCCTTGACCTTGACTCCGATGATGTCGTCAAAGTTGGTCCGCAAGCACGAGCAGCCACGCGGATTCAATCGCTGGATGAACCGCAATCTTGATCGGTTGACGGCGGGGTATCGCAGTCAGGTGCAGCGTTCCAGTGGCAAGCCGGTGTTGTTCGGTATCGCCATGGTGTTCGCACTGGTCGCCGCGGGCGTGCTGTTCACTGCGGTGCCGACCGAACTGGCGCCGTCAGAAGATCGCGGCGTGTTCTTTGTGTCGGTGAACGGGCCGGAAGGGGCTGGTTACGACTACACCGTCGAACAGCTGAAGCAGGTCGAAGAAAAACTCGCAGCGTTCGTTGGACCCGGAATGCCCATCCTGCGCGTGAACGCACGTGCGCCCGGTGGCTGGGGAGCGGGCGAGGAAATGCATACGGCCAACACCAGCGTATTCCTTGCGCCGTGGAACGAACGCGATGAATCGACCGTTGATGTTTCCGAGCGGGTCAGGAAGTCGCTCAACGAGATTACCGGTGTGCGCGCCGTGCCACAGGTACGTACCGGGCTGACGCGCGGCCGCGGTCAACCTCTGTCGGTAGTGCTCGGTGGTCCCGACTACGCCGAACTGGTGCAGTGGCGGGACCGCATGCTCGAGAAGATGGAGAACAACCCGAAACTGTTCGGCGCCGACTCGGACTACAAGGAAACGCGGCCGCAGCTGCGCGTGCAGATCGACCACACCCGCGCCGCCGACCTCGGCGTGTCGGCGCAGGAGATTGGCCGCACCCTGGAAACCATGATGGGTGGGCGGCGAGTGACCACCTTCGTTGAAGACGGCGAGGAATACGATGTCATGCTGCAGGCGCAGCGTGACGATCGCGCGGCGCCTGCCGACCTCGACAATCTCTACGTAAAATCCGCGCGCAGTGGCGAACTGATTCCGCTTGGCAACCTCGTCACTTTGAGCGAACTCGCAGAGCCGGGTCAATTCAACCGCTTCAACCGCTCGCGGGCGATCACGCTATCGGCAGGACTTGCACCGGACTATCCACTCAGCGAAGCGCTGGACTGGGTCAAGAAAACCGCTGCCGAAGAATTGCCACCGACCGCGCAGCTCGACTACAAGGGCGATTCGCGCGAGTTCCAGAAAGCCGGCGGAGCGATCCTGCTGACGTTTGCGATGGCGCTGCTGATTGTTTATCTGGTGCTGGCTGCGCAGTTCGAGAGCTTCATCCATCCGCTGGTGATCATGCTGACCGTGCCGCTGGCCGTACTCGGCGCATTGATTGGTCTGTGGCTGACCGGCGGCACGCTGAATCTGTTCAGCCAGATCGGCATCGTGATGCTGATCGGACTGGCCGCGAAGAACGGCATTCTGATCGTGGAGTTCGCCAACCAGTTACGCGACGAAGGGCGCGACGTGGCGACTGCCATCGCTGAGTCGGCAGCCGTGCGCTTGCGGCCAATCCTGATGACGTCGGTGGCTACGATCGCCGGTGCAGTGCCGCTGGTGCTGGACGGCGGGCCGGGTTCGGCGAGTCGCTCGACGATTGGTGTGGTCATCATATTCGGTGTCGCCTTCTCCACCTTGCTGTCGCTGTACGTGGTGCCGTCGTTCTATCGATTGCTGGCGCCGTACACGCGTTCGCCCGAAGCGCTGGCGCATCGGCTGGAGCAACTCGAACGGGAGACGCCCGAGGTCGCTGGCGTGGCCTGATCGTTGTCGCGCTATCCTGATTGGTACGAAAAGGACCGATCAATGACTGACGAGAATCCCTGGGCCAAGGCCCGACCCGCAGCGCGCTCGCCTGACAAGCGTGAGCGTCAACGATCACGCGACGAGGCGACACCCTCGTCATCAGCGGCATCAGCCGATCCTTGGCGCAAGGCCAGCAAGCCAGCGCAACAGAGCCCGACTGCCGAGACTGTCGATCGTCGCTCGCCGGCACGCAGCCAACCACCTCGACGCAACGATGTAGAGCACGATTTCGTCGGCGACGTAACACCGCGCCCGGCCCACCGCGAGGCGCGCTGGTACGGCGTGAACGCGTGCTTGGCGGCGTTTGCGAAACGACCAGACGACTTGCGCAAGGTTTACCTCGCCGAAGCACGGCTGGGCGCGCTGAAACCAGTCCTTGCATGGTGCGTGCAGCACAAGCTGGGCTATCGCGTGGTGGAAACAGCCGACCTGGATCGGCTGACCGGCTCGCGTCACCACGAGGGCGTCTGTTTTGACATGCTGCGACATCCGCCACTGGACCTCGCCGGCTTGTTGGATGCTGCCGCGCAAACACCGGCGGCGTCGCTGCTGCTGTGGCTTGATGGCGTCGGCAACCCGTACAACCTGGGTGCGCTGTTGCGTACCGCTGCGCATTTCGAGGCGGCAGGCGTGATCGTGCCGGCCGATTCGTCGCTGGACCTGTCAGGGGCTGCCGCGCGCGTGGCTGAAGGTGGCGCAGAAGCGGTGCCGCTGGCACGTATCGACGATAACAATGAAGCGCTCGCGCAACTGCGTGATGCGGGCTATTCGATTGCGGCGACGCTGCCGCGCGAGGGAAGCAGCCTTTATGCCACCGCGTTGCCCAAGCGCCTTGTCTTGATCCTCGGTGCCGAAGGCGAGGGTATGAGCGATGCGCTGGTTGCAGCGGCGGACCTGCGCGTCGGCATTCCCGGCAGTGGTGTCGTCGAAAGCCTGAACATCGCTGCCAGCGCAGCCGTAGTGATGGGCGAATACTGGCGACAACAGCGCGGCGAACACAACAATTGAAGCTTTTGCGTCTCCCTTGCCGCAACGCCGATTTGAATCTGTCGAGCTGTTATGGATGATTTGCCCGAAAACTCTATTTCAAGCTGGCTGGAAGACGCCTGGCTGGAGCGTTACCTTGACCGTGAACTGACCGCGGCAGAGAACGCCTGGTTCGAGGCCTACATGCTCGACAAACCGCGCCTCATCGCCGCCACCGGTACCGGCACGGCGTTGCGCCACGGTCTACATGTATGGCATCCGCAGGAGCGTCAGGATACTGGTGGGATGGAATTCGCTGACGCACATCGAGCTGAGCCAGCGGTGGAACCCAACCCGCGATCCAAGTCGTGCGCAGCGTGGTTTCGACCACTGTCGATGGCCGCCGCGATTGTACTGGTGGCCTTGTTGGGAGCGTCGGCCGTTCGCTGGATGATTCCGGCGGAAATCCGCGTTCCCGCGATTGCCAGCCCAAACCGGATCGTCTTCGATACTTTGCGCGGCAGCGCCAGCGCGCCGCTGGTTGATCGCACGGGGGATACCAGTGCGCCGTTACTGATCGACATCGCGGTGCCGATACAGGCAGCTGCCGTGGTCGCCCATTTTTCCGATCAGTCGAGCCTGCCGCTGCCGATTTCCGCCGATGGATTTGTCAGCTTGACCGGTCCTCGCGAAGCCCTGCTGGCGCGATCACCGATCCGCATTACGTGGACGCTGGGCGGCGGGGCGCAGGAGCGTCAGGTCGACGTCGGCGCGGCCATTCGCCACAAATAGGCTGAGCGTTGCCAGCTCCTGCTGATCCGGAAACCCGCGCGGCCAAACGTGAATCAGTGCTCGCCAGCGTCGTTTGCGAAGGCGCCGGGTGCCGATCCAAAATCCCCATCCGCTTCGGCGGCGAGATACGCAACCACGACGTAGGCCGCCACGTTCTGGCGCAGTTGCGCGGGGTCGACTTTGTCGAGTGTGTCGTTGGCCGTATGGTGCCACTGGAAGTAGCGCGTCGTATCCTGGTGCAGCGACAAGCCGGCCATGCCGACCGCGTGCACGGCGGACAGGTCTGAACCACCGACGCCGGCAGCCTTTGCGTCGTATTCGATACCCAATGGTTTCAGCACTTCGGCGATGCTGTCGACCGCCGCACGCGCCGATTGCTTCACGCTGGCGGTGATCTTGCGAACGCGGTCTGCACCGGCATCCGATTCGGTTCCCAGCACAGCGTTGCTGATTTCTTCACGATGACGTTCCGCATAGGCTTTGCCGCCGTACAAGCCAGATTCCTCATTGGCAAAGGCGACGACGCGAATGCTGCGTCGCGGTCGTTGCTCAAGATGCCCGATCAAATGGGCGGCAGCCGTAGCAATGGCGACGCCGGCGCCATCATCGATTGCCCCTGTGCCCAGGTCCCAGGAATCCAGATGACCGCCAGTCAGGAAATACTCTTTCGAGTTCTTGTCCCGACCCGTCATTTCGGCGATCACGTTGGCCCCGGTGTAGGTTCCGTCCATGTCGACATCGAGCATCAACTTCAGCGTCACCGGCTTGCCCACCTTGAGCATGGCGTCGATGAGGTCGGCATCAGGATTGGAAACCGCCGCGGCCGGAATCGGCTCCACGCCTTCCGCGAAGCGAGTCAAGCCAGTGTGTGCCAGCCGGTCGCTGTCCGAGCCTACCGAACGCAGCACGAATGCCGCCGCACCTTTCTGCGAGGCAATCGACGGTCCGCCGGTGCGAATGGCCGAGCCCGTGCCGTAGCCGCTTCCGTCGTTGCTGGCGTGCATGCGCGGCTTACCGATGTAGACGATCTTGCCGCGCACACTGGCGGCGTCCGCATTATTCAGCGCATCCAGCGAATCGAAGGCGACCAGTTCGCCGCTCAAACCACCAGCCGGCGTCGCTGCCGAATAGCCCAGTGCCGTGATGGCCAACGCGTGCGGATACGGCGCGACAAGGCTGGCCGATTCGCTGCGGCGCACCCACCTTGGGAAACTGACCGGCTCGGTCCAGACTTTGTCAAAACCCAGTGCCTTGAACTTCGCGACCATCCAGTCGCGTCCGCGCTGGTCCGCCTCACTGCCGGCCAGTCGCGCGCCAACTTCCATGCTCAGGCCGGAAACAACCTCGTAGGCAACGTCGTCCTGCAAGGCCTGACCGCGCAAGCTTGTGGCGGTTTGCAGCGCATCGGCGCTAAGCGTTGTCGACTTTTCGACAGCAAGGCTTGCGCCGCTGGACAGAAGCGCCGCCAGCGTGAGAACAGTCAGTCGCATGTGGAAACCCGATTGATCGATGGGACCGGCATCATGCCAAAGCGCTGGTGAATCGCGCTGTGGCAATGGTCATGCCACCGCGTCAACGTTCCATGACGATAAAGCCCGGCGCAAGCCAAACTCGTAATGCCGCATCAAAGCGGCAGTGGCGGCGCCAACCCTCAGACCGGGCGATTGCGCAGCAAGTCCCGGATCTCGGTCAGCAGGGTGACATCCGCTGGAATCATCGGCTCTTCCGCAGCGGCCGGATTTTCCTTCTTGGTCGCCTTGTTGATCGCCTTGATCACCATGAAGATCGCGACCGCGATGATCAGGAACTGGATCAGCGTGTTGAGGAACGCGCCGTAGCCGAGTGCCACTTCACCCTTGCCGTCAGCGGCGGCCTGCACCAGTACCCATTTGTACCCGGAGAAATCCACACCGCCGAGCAGCACGCCAATCGGCGGCATGACGATGTTCTCGACCAGCGAGGTGACGATCTTGCCAAATGCCGCGCCGATGACGACACCGACCGCCAGGTCGATGACGCTGCCACGCATCGCAAATTCCTTAAACTCAGAGATCACGCTCATTCTGCTTTCCCCACTATTGGTCGAAGTGCATGCGTGTTTCGGACGATGATTATGCTTGAGCGCGGAGCGCGCAAGGCGGTGCAACGACGCGATGGATCGTGGTGGGGCGCGGGGCCAAGTGCTGATGTGGTTTCCGTTACGCCTTTCAGTACCATCCGCCACCGTGGTGGCAGTGGGCAACACCGACCGACGCACGCTTCTCCGTGACGGCCTTCGATTCGGCCTGACCCCTTGCGTTTCTTCAATTCCCAATAGCGAGCACGCATGAACCCAACCGAGATCTTCCTGATCGCGATCATCCTGATCTTCACCGTGCCGTATCTGATCTGGCGCATTGGCCGTACCGAAGGCTACGCGCCGCTGGTGGTCGTGCAGATCCTGACTGGCATCCTGCTCGGTCCGGGCGTGCTCGGTGCGATGTTTCCCGACTACTACGCGTTCGTGTTCAACCCGACAACAATCCATTCGCTCAATGGCATTGCGTGGTGGGCGGTGATGGCGTTCGTCTGGATTGCCGGCATCGAACTCGATGTCAGCCATGCGTGGCGCAATCGTGGCGAAACGGCAGTGACGGCCGGCCTCGCACTC
>JAYUYW010000095.1:0-2497 GCA_043752325.1 Rhodanobacteraceae bacterium
TGCTGGTCGTCCGCGTGGTGAACCGAACGCGTGACTGGTACGAATACCCGTCCACCGTTGCGACGAGGCAGAAATGACGGCAATAACGATCTACCACAACCCTTCCTGCGGCACGTCGCGAAATGTGCTCGGCATGATCCGCAACAGCGGCGTCGAACCCATCGTGATCGACTATCTGAAAACTCCGCCGGATCGCGAAACTTTGCATGCCTTGCTCGCGGCGATGGACATGCCGGTGCGCGAACTGCTCCGCGAAAAAGGCACGCCGTATGCGGAACTCGGACTTGGCGATGCGGCGCTGACGGACGGACAACTGACCGATGCAATATTGGCCAATCCGATCCTGATGAATCGTCCTGTTGTCGTTACGCCACTTGGCACCAGACTTTGCCGCCCATCGGAGGCCGTCCTCGATCTGTTGGCGAATCCCCAGCGTGAAGACTTCACCCGCGAAGACGGCAGCGTGATTCCAGCGGGCACTCGTGCGAATGGATAACGAGCTCGATCTGCCGAACGTCGATACCGCATGCTTTCGGCGGCCGGATTTTGATGCGTTGTCGATGCCGGTGGTGCCGACGCACCCTCCGCGTTTCCTGCTGCTGTATGGATCGCTACGCGAGCGCTCGTTTAGTCGGATGGTCTGTGAGGAATCGGCGCGCCTGTTGCAGGCGCTCGGTGGCGAAACGCGTATCTTCAATCCTTCAGGTTTGCCGCTAGCCGATGCCGTACCAGTCGATCATCCGAAAGTATCGGAACTGCGCGAACTGGCGCAGTGGGCGGAAGGCATGGTCTGGTGTTCACCGGAACGCCACGGCGCGATGTCGGGAATTCTCAAGACGCAGATCGACTGGATACCCCTGACCGTCGGAGCCGTGCGGCCCACACAGGGCAAGACACTCGCCGTCATGCAGGTTTCCGGCGGCTCGCAATCCTTCAACGCGGTAAATCAGATGCGCATCCTCGGTCGCTGGATGCGCATGCTGACGATCCCAAACCAGTCCTCCGTGGCCAAGGCCTGGCAGGAATTTGACGATGCCGATCGGATGAAGCCATCGCCCTACTACGACCGCATCGTCGATGTCGTCGAGGAACTGATGAAGTTCACCCTGCTCACCCGGGGCGTGTCGGACTATCTGGTCGACCGCTACAGCGAACGCCATGAGTCGGCCCTTGCGCTGACCGCTCGCGCTGGGTTGGCGGCGATATAGCGTCGCGCTCGCTTCTATTGGTTTCGGCCAATCGCTGCCATTTTTTTGGCTGCCGCCAGTGTGCTCCCCTCTCTCGCCGGGAGAGTATGGCGCGCAGCGCGTGGTGCGGGTCCGCTCTTGCGCAACGCTTGATTCCATCTAGCTGTTTAGCCGTTTAGCCGGCTATTGATCAGCTTTTTCGAGACTGGTCAAGCGTTTCGCCGGGCTGCCGCCCGCCGCGCTCGTTTTGGTTGGCTTTAGCCACACTGGTCAAACGTTTCGCCGGGCTGCCGCCCGCCGCGCTCTGTTTTCGCTTTGCGTCATTGGCGGGTCGGTCGTGCAAAAAACCGCACGACTACGCGAGCTGGCTACGGGGTTCGCTGAAGGCGCATCCCTGCACCTGCAGCGAACTGGCCGAATCCATTCGGCCACCCTGCGGGCTTTCCTGCGCCAACTCGCCTCCCCGAATCGGGATCAAGGGCAACAGCACGCAGCGCAGCTGCGCTGTGCTTTTGATCCACCCGCCCGTTCCTGTCGGCAAGTGCTGGACGGATCAGCCGCTTGCGGGACGCGCAATGGATTGCGCGTCTTCGGCTGCGGCACAGGATGTGCCTTCAGCCGAACCCGGCCAGTGCTTGCGCAGTCGTGCGGCTTCACCGCACGACCGACAGGCCATCGGGTCGCATCTTTTGGTTACTTTTCTGTGCGAGCAGAAAAGAGACTGGGTCGGCGGCAGCCCAACCATACGCTTGACCAGTCTGGCGACAGCCAACAAGACCGGTGCGGCGGGCGAAGGCCCGACAAGAAGCCACAACGGCTGGCGGCAATCCAGCCCACAAAAAAGCGGCGCGGGTCGAAAGACCTGCGCCGCTGAGTGCAACTGGTGGGCGCGACAGGGATCGAACCTGTGACCCCTTCCATGTCAAGGAAGTGCTCTACCGCTGAGCTACGCGCCCTCAATCGAGGGGCGCGAAGAATAGCCGAGTCGGTCGGGTTGCACAACGGTTCCAATCCGATGGAGTCAGACGCGACGCGTTGCCGGCGTGGCGCAGCATCGACTTCCCGTGACGGGACACCGATTCGACAAGCACCCACCGCTTGCCATGAGCGCGCAACTGCGCTGGTGCCGAAGACGCGTCAAGAAAGCCGCAACGTTTGCTCGCGCAGGTTGCGGATTTCGTCGCGCAGCTTGCCGGCTTCCTCGAACTCCAGGTCCTGCGCATGCTTGTACATGCGTGCCTCCATCTGCTCGATGCGTTTGCTGATCTGCGCCGGCGTCAGCAGGTGGTAGCTGGTTTCCGGTTCGGCGA
>JAYUYW010000096.1:0-15459 GCA_043752325.1 Rhodanobacteraceae bacterium
GATACACAATCAGCATGTACGACTTCACGTGAGACCGGACTTCGCGCGTTGCCGGTTTGTGTTTCACTATTCTTGCTTTAGACGTGCAATCCAACATCAACCATGAAGGGGAAAACCATGAACAATGATCGTTGTATACAAATTGGTAGGGCGAGGCAGTACATCGGTAACGGACTTTTGAGCGCGCTGTTGCTGATCGCGAGTGGCGCAACTGCAAACAGTACAAAGGGAGTTATCACGCCAACCTCAAGCGTGAACCCTGCGACTTCCGTGCAAACCATCACCTCGGCGGGTCCGCTGGACCGAATCTTTGTGGGCACCGACGGCGCCACGCAGATTTCGCGTGTGGGAGACACCAGCTTCCAGGTTTATCCGCCGTCCACGACGCCGGCGGATTACGGCACTTTCGTTGTTGTCAACAACGTGCTGTACGCCCCGGACTTTGCCGGACACGGCAGCACGGCGACTTCGTCGATTGGAAGCTATACAGTCTTTACGCCGGTCAGCCAATCGCCCGTCAGTGGTTCGGGGACCGCAGCTAATCCGTTTCAGGTCACCACAGTGCTTGGCCTCGGCACAACCGGCCTTACCGCCACGCACGTCGATACGTACGTTGTTGGCCAGGAGTCCTACCGGACCGACGTGACATTGACAAATACCAGCAGTGCGGCGGTCGATGCGATCCTGTATCGCGCAATGGATTGCTATCTCGGTGGTTCGGATCAGGGCTTTGGATTTGTAAGCGGATCCTCAGTGGGTTGTTCCGCAAATGCCAATAACGTCCCCGCCGGCCGAATCGAACAACTGGTGCCGCTGTCCGGTGGAAACGCTTACTACCAAGCAGGATATAGCCAAGTATGGGCAGCGATCGGCACGCATCTGCCATTCAACAACACCTGCCTCTGCACGACACTGCTCGATAATGGAGCGGGCATCAGCTGGAACGTCACGGTCCCGGCCGGCGCCAGCGTCACTCGATCCAACCTCACGGTGTTCTCGCCGCTAGGCACCGCCGCTCTGTTCGTGACTAAGACGGCGGATCAGCCCAGTGCAGCTGCGGGTGCAACCGACGGCTACACGATCACAATTACAAACGCGAATTCGAGCGCGGCGACGCTGAGTTCCATTGTCGATACCCTGCCGACAGGCTTCACATACCAGGCCGGAAGTTCCAGCGGCGCGACTACGGCGAACCCTGCGATTGCCGGGCAGGTGCTCACCTGGACGGGGCCGTTCTCGGTACCAGCCAATGGAGTGCTGTCGCTGCGCTTCAATGTTTCCGTCTCCACGATCAGCGGAACCTACTTCAACCAGGCGACAGCCACTGGCACAGGTCAGACCATCGCGGGATCGGGCCCAACGGCACCAATCACCGTCACCGGCGCACCGCCACCGCCGCCGCCGCCAGTTAATACGGTAGCGGTACCAACCCTGGGTGCCGGCATGCTGGTATTGCTGACGCTTCTTATGGTCGGCGCAGGCTGGTACGTTTCGCGCAGACGCGCGTAACGATGTTTGCGGAACGGGCCCTGCTTGTGCAGGGCTCGTTGTTTTACGGCTGACCGCGTCCTCTCCGTCGTGCTGCGCGCCGTGTCCAAGCCTCCAAAATATCGCAGCAAAGCGGTTTGGCATCCGTCCTGAGTCAGTCACATCACTTGCGTCGCGCATACCTGTCCCAGAAATTCGCCCGATTTTCTGCTGGATAGAAATTCAAAGCGACTGACCCTACAGCCGCGCGGATAGCCCACAATCGTCGTCGTGAATACGACCCCTTCAATCTGGCAGCGCGTGCGTGGGTGGTTTGGTGGCGACGAGGACGTGTCGATGCCGGAGCCATCGGCGGGCGATGGCCATCATGCGCACGCGACCGAGAGCTTGCGCGCGTTGCTCGACGACGAGCGTATTCCCGATTCCGTGCGTGCGTCGCTCGCGACCGATTTCACGCGGCTCGAAGAGATGTTAGCCAAGCTGGAACGCGGCGATCTGCATCTAGCCGTGTTCGGTCGGGTCAGTGTCGGCAAGTCGGCACTGGCGAATGCACTACTCGGCGAAGACGCGTTCGAAGTTGGCGTGTTACACGGCACGACGCGCAACGCACAGCCGCGACCGTGGCAGGAAGTGGCTGGCTCTGGCGTGCATCTGATTGATACGCCCGGCATCGACGAACTGGATGGCGAGGCGCGCGAAAAACTGGCGCATGAAGTGGCTGCGGTCAGTGACCTGGTCATCTTCGTTGTTGATGGCGACCTGACCACGCGTGAGCGCGATGCGCTGGCCTTGCTCGCCGCGACTGATCGACCGTTGTTGCTGGTACTCAACAAGGCCGATCGTTACAACGACGAGGATCGCGAAAACCTGCTCGCCAGCCTGCGCGCACATGCGACCGGGCTGGTGCGCGCGGAAGACGTGATTGCAGTCAGCGCGCGACCGGCGCCGCAACTTCGCATACGCGTGGACCGCGATGGCGTTGAACACGAAGAACGTGTCGATCAATCGGTCGATATCGACGCCCTTCGCGAACGCCTGACCGCCGTGTTGAGCCGCGAAGGCAAGACGCTCGCCGCGTTGAACGCCAGTCTGTTCGCCGGCCGATTGTCCGATGCGGTCGCAGTAAAGATTGCCGCCGCGCGGCGCGAACTGGCCGACAAGGTGATTCGCCAGTACTGCATCGCGAAGGCGTTGGCGGTCGGACTGAATCCAATTCCGGTTGCAGACTTGTTGGCTGCTGGTGCGCTCGATGCCGCGTTGGTCATGCACCTTGGCCGTGTCTACGGATTGCCGTTGACACGCAGCGAAGCGGGCGGCCTGATCGTCACCATCAGCGCGCAACTGGCGGCGTTGATGGGCGCGATCTGGGGTGTGCATCTAGTCGCTTCGGCACTAAAAGGAATCAGCGCGGGACTATCGACGGTATTGACCGCCGGAGCGCAAGGCGCATTGGCTTGGTACGCAACCGAATTGGTTGGCCGCAGCGCGGATCGTTACCTGGTCGCCGGCAAGAGCTGGGGCGACAAGGGCGCCAAGCGTGTGGTCAGCGAGATCGTCGAATCACTGGATCGCGACTCGATCCTGCGCGAAGCGCGCAGCGAAATCCTGAAACGCTTGAAGACTGCCAAGTAGCCGCCAACGTTTCGACCAACGCACCACCGTCGTAGTGTTCGCGTCTTTCAACAGCCGAACGGCTGGTCAAGCGGGGAGCCACGTTGGTCTTCGTCAATCCGCTGGAAACACCGCAGAGTCAAAACGGGTCCGCGCCTTCGCGGGGATGACGACGACGTTGTTGTTGTTCTGCTATTCGGGTTGGACGGGCATTTCGAAGAGCATTGGATCAAGGCGGATTGCGAGCAGTTGTCCTTCGCAACACCACAAGTTCGCCATTGCCGGGCAGCCAGTGCCGATATGAGCGACGCTCGATGATGTCATAGCCGGGCACGGGGCCGAAGCCGATCATCCAGTCATCGCCATCAACCCACCAACTGCTCTTGCCTTCCACGGCCTTGTAGCCTTTTCGGTAGTTGAGCAAACCATTGAACTCGGAACCGCCGTCGATCTGGGCTGGCGTCAGTTGGCGTTTCTGCATCAGCTCGCCCAGCATTTGCCAGCGCAGTCGATTCCAGGCGAGGTAATCGTGCGTTCCCGCGATCGAGAACGTAGCAAAGCCGGCAAGCAGCGCGACCGACACACATTGCCAACGAAACTCCGGAAGGCTGGCACGCACCGGAAGCAACACGGCAGCAAGCGCAACGGTGAGCAACGGCAACGCCGGCAGCAGATAGCGATCAAAGAACGCCGTCACGAGCACGGGAAAAAGGTAGGCCGCCACGCTAACCAGGAGCAGTGCAGCGGAGCCATCGCGATCGGTTGTTTGTCGTTGCCGCCAGCGCTTCACCAGAGAAATCGCGGCGGTCGTGAGCAAGGCCAAGAGCAGCGTTGCACCGATCAGTCCCAGCGCGGAGATCAATAACCAGAATGCGTTGGGCAACGGCGGAATGTTATCCAGTCGCAGCAGATATTGATCGCGCAGTAGCGGTGTGCCGAGGCCGGAAGGCACCAGAATATTGTCGGCAGTCGGCATCTGAACGGGCCAGCTGCCATCGCGTGCACGCGTCAGCAAGGTCAGCAGGGCGATGACGATTCCAGCGCCAAATACATCGCGGCGCAGCGTAGAGCGGTATTCGTCGTTCGCCGTGACCATGATCACAATCGACAGCGGCAGCAGGAACCAACCTAGATAAACCAGTGCGACATAGATATTGCGCAGGGCGGTTTTTATGGTGCCCGGATCAGTGAGCGAATGCAGGAACCATTGCGTCCACATCTCGCTGTCCGACGGTAGCCGACCACTGCTGCCCAGCCAGATTTGGTACCCCACAAACGCGGCAATTCCGAAAAGCAGTGGAATAGCACCGATCAAAACACTGCGGGCGCGTCCACGATGGAAAAACGGATAGATCAGCGCGAACGCCAACGGCAAGGCGATCGCGAGTTGACGGATCAGGACGGAGAACAACGTGAGTACGATGGCGACGGCAAACGTTCGCCATGAAGGTTGGCGCAATGCGCGGACGAAGCTCAATGCGGCGGCCAACATCGCAGCGAGAAACGGAATATCGGTCATGAAGGTGACCGACAGAACGACGAAAAACGGTGTCGACGCCAACGTGGCGGCGGTCAGCAGGCAGAGCCAGCGCGGCAACCCCATTTCGCGTGACAGCAGGTAGCAAAGAGCCACGGCCGCGAACGCAAGTACGGCGGTCGAGAAGCGCAAGGTGTCGAACGAATACCCGGCGATCAACGAAAACGCGCTGCCCCACAGCGTTTGCATCACCAGCGTCATCGCGGTCCAGTCCGTAGGTCGGAAGGTGCCGTCCGCGAGAATGCCACGTACCGCCGCTGCGAACGACCAATCGTCGAGCAGTGGAAAGTTGCCCGACGGGCCGATCAATAGCAAAGCCGCGGCGAGCGCCAGTACCAGGCATGTCAAGTCGTGGGCAACGGCACGGCGATCTGGCGGCGAGTTCCACGCACCCGCCGTCCCTGTGCTACTCATCGATGGTGCCCGTCGCTCATTCGGGCGAGCGCGACCGCGTTGCACCCGTGCAAGCGCGGGAAGCACGGATCACGATCACGGCGATGCGGTGAGAAAGTCCAGCGCCGCCTGCGTCATCACCGCCGTGCCTGCCGGCAGCGCAGCTTCGTCGAGTTTGAATTTCGGCGAATGGTTCACGGGCGCTGTGGCGGTGTCTTCGCCGGCTGTGGTTGCGCCAACGAAGAAATAGACACTTGGCACAGCGATGGCTGCGCCGTAATGCGGGAAGTCTTCCGATGCGGTCCAGCGCGTTGCCTCGATGACCTGATCCTTTCCGATGGCCGATTCCGCGCTGGCGCGAACGCGCGCAGTCAGTGGCGGATCGTTGTATGTCACAGGATTGCTGGCGCCTTCCACGGGAATTTCCGTATCGACTGTCGCGCCGTTCGCGGCGGCGATGCTCTTGACCATCACGTTGAGGGCCGCCATCGCCTGGTCGCGCATTCCGCTGTCGAAAGTGCGGAAGGTGCCTTGCAGACTGGCGCTGTCGGGGATGATGTTGAAGCGCTGGCCGGCGTCGAAGACGCCAAACGTCAGCACGGCGGGTTCCTTGTTGAGATCGAGTTGCCGGCTGACGATGGTTTGCGCCGACATCACGATCTGCGCGGCGGCGACGATGGGATCAATACCCTTCCACGGCGTCGCGCCATGGGCCTGACGACCATGCACAGTGAGTCGGAATGTGTCGGAACTGGCCATCATGCCGCCGGCGCGCAACGCGACCTGGCCGGCGCTGTAGGTGCTGGTGACGTGCATGCCGAAAATGGCATCGGGCTTGAAATCCTTGAACACGCCTTCCTTGACCATCAGCGGTGCGCCGCCTTCCTCTCCCGCTGGCGATCCTTCCTCGGCAGGTTGGAAAATAAACATCACTTCGCCCGGCAAGTCCTTGCCACGTTTCGCGAGCGCAGCGGCGACGCCGAGCGTCATCGCCATGTGCGCGTCATGGCCGCAGGCGTGCATTACGCCGACGGTCTTGCCCTGATATTCGCCTTTCGCTTTCGAAGCGAACGGCAAATCGACCTGCTCGGTCACTGGCAATGCATCCATGTCGGCGCGGATCGCCAATTTCGCGCCGGGCTTGCCGCCCTTCATGGTCGCGACCACGCCGGTATGTGCGATGCCGGTTCGTATCTGGTAACCCATCTTGCGCAAGGCTTCAGCGACCTTCTTCGAGGTCTCCACTTCGCGATTGCTGAGTTCGGGATGCTGATGGAAGTCGCGTCGCCAATCGACGATGCGCTGCAAGTCGGCGGCGTCGGGACTCGCGTTTGAATCAGCGCTGCCCGATTGCGCGGTACCGGTCGATGCGCCGATCGCGAAAACGCACGCGGCGGCGATGCGGGTGAGTTGCGGGTTGCGGGTCATGGTTTCATCTCCACGTTCTGTTCAAATTCGATGCCCTTGGCGCTGACAGTCACGTTGCCTTCGAGGCGCTTGAAAATGCTTGAATAGAACGCGGAAAGCTCGTTCATGCCCGCCGGGTCTGCGCTCCCCTTCGCGTCGGCTGGCAGCATTTCCTGCATGCGTTTCATGAAATCACCTTGCAGCGCGTAGAGCTCGCCACTGATAGTCGACTTCACCCAGTCGCCCGGCTTGCCCGCAGGCGCATTCACGTAGCTGGAAAGCGTTGCAGCTTCGCCTTCGCCGAACGAAAACGCGAGTGCTTTCTCAGCCATCGCCATATGTACCGGTGGTATCGGCGTTCCAGGGGGAATCGGCAGGTCCTTGGTCGGAATCTCGACTGGCTGCCCATCGGCTTTCACGACCATGCTCGCCAGCGCCGGCAGCGACATTTGCGCGAGGCCGACTAGGAACGAAGGATTGTTGGTCGTTACCAGCAACTTGCCGCGAATGTCCGGCATGGTGGTTCCGGCCGGCGGCATGGTCACGCTGTCGATGGTGATACGAACGCCGGTGATGTCGCTGAAAGGTGGCGGCAGCATTGCACCGAGTTTTTCGACCGACTCGTTCGCCGCCTTGTTGAGTGGTTGCAGACTGTCGCATCGATACGGTTGCGCGACGATGCCCTTGGCCTGCTTCAGTGCGAAGTCCTTGAGCTTGAGCACTGGCACATTGACTGCCATGTCGATAAGCGCATCGGGATAGTCGCCGCCAGTCGCCGTCGATGCGGCGGTCAGCGCCATTAAGTCATTTGCGACATCCGGCGCCAACTCCCAGCGACCGCGCGCGTCGATCCGGTCCGCGCTGAGTTCGCGGTAACCGAAGATCATCCGGGGCGCCTTGTCGGCCATCGCGTCGAAGTCGGCGCGGCATTCGGAGCTTAGTGCCGGCAGCGATTTGCTATCGAAGCTGGCAGCCAGCGCCACCAACGCTGGATCGGCTGGGTACAGCGCAATCATTCGCTTGAGATCGACCCAGCCGGCAGCAACCGGCAGCCACTTTTCGGTATCGATCACGCGACCCAGCTCGCCGCTGTCGACCAGGCTTTGCTGCGGCTTGACGATGCCGAGCAGGCGATTCCTCAGCGCGTCGTCGGCCTTGCCCGGAAACAGCGTTACGACGAGCTGATCGTCCTGAATCGCGAGTACGAACTGGACCTTCTCGCTGCCGACGTACCAGTAGTCCAGATCGCCCAGTTTGGCCGTCAAGAATTTGCTAGCGCTGGCCGTTTCGATTTTCGCGATCCATGAGCGAAACGCATCGGCCGAGGCGAGTTCGAAGCGCCCGACCGGCATGACGCCGACGCCATAGAACGCCGCTCGCCCGGGAACGGCTAGACCGGTTTCGCTCATCTTCGCGGAGGTGTCACGACCGCGCAGGTCCTTCACCAGTTCGCGTGCGATACGCGTACTGGTTGCCAGCGTGTCCTTCATCGCTGCGTTGGCCTCGGCGCTGAGCGCGATGGCGGCAAGCGGGTTGTCGATGGAATTCGCGACACTGCCGTCATTGCTGTCGCCATCGTCGGGCAAAGCGTCAACCGTGTCATCAACGCTGCTCTCGTTGCGTGTTGTCGGTGCGGTTACCGGCTGGTTGTCGATCGCGGCAAGCGTGGCGAGCCGCGCCAGCATCGTGTCGTAGATCGGCCACAGTGGCTGGAGGCGCTTCAGCCAGCTATCCGTGATGTCCTTCGATGGCGCTTCGGCCACCGCGAACACGTAAGGACTGTCGGCAGGGACGTAAGTCAGCAGGGTGGATTCGTCTTTCTCGCCGCAACTCACGATGCCCAGCGCGAGCGCAGGCACGACAATCATCCGCAAAAGAACGTTGGTTTTCATCGCTGTCTCCCTGGGTGCAAAGCCGCAGGCGACGACGCCTGTGCTGCGAGCGAGTTTACGGGATTGCCTGCGGACGATCAGTGCAAGGAGTCGCATGCTGAGCAGCAAGGCAGGCAATCTGCGAAGCTTGCCGGCACATTGGCACGTCGCTGGAATATTCAATGAAACCCGTCCAATCCGACCGCTGCGTCGTCGCGCTCGCCCAGATTTCGCCAGTCTGGCTAGATTGCGATGCGACGATGGCGCAAGTCATCGAACGCGTCGACGAAGCGGCGCGCAGTGGCGCACGGCTGGTAGTTTTCGGCGAGGCCGTGCTGCCGGGTTACCCGTTCTGGATTGAGCACAGCAACGGCGCGAAATTTGAATCAGGGCTGCAGAAATCGTTTCACTCGCACTACATCGCGCAAGCCGTTGACATCGCTGCCGGTGACCTCGCGCCGGTTTGTGCGCGAGCACGCGAAGGTCGGATCTTCGTGATTCTAGGCTGCGTCGAACGCGATCGGCAGCGCGGCCACAGCGTGTTCTGTTCACTGGTGTTGATTGACGACAAGGGCGACATCGTCAACGTGCATCGCAAGCTGATGCCGACGTTCGAGGAACGACTGAGCTGGTCACTGGGCGATGGTGCCGGTCTGCGCACATTCGCTATCGATGCCTTCACCGTCGGCGGTCTCAACTGCTGGGAAAACTGGATGCCGCTGGCTCGCGCCGCACTGTATGCGCAAGGCGAAGACCTGCACGTGGCCACCTGGCCCGGCAACGCGCACAACACGGCGACGATCACGCCATTCATCGCGCGCGAAGGTCGCAGCTTTGCGTTGTCGGTCAGCGGCCTGTTTCGCAAGTGCGATATTCCCGACAACGCACCCAACGTCGATTTGCTGCGGGAATGCCTGCCCGAGATTTGCGCGAATGGCGGATCGTGCATCGCCGGGCCGGATGGCGAGTGGGTCATCGAGCCCCGCATCGGCGAAGAAGCCTTGCTGATCGCCGAACTTGACCACGCTCGGGTGAGACAGGAGCGCCACAACTTCGACCCGTTCGGTCATTACTCGCGGCCCGACGTGCTGGAGTTGCATGTGGATCGCCGCCGTCGCCGTGGCGTCGCTTTCAGTGACGACTGACCCGGCGATGGTCGAACGTACTGCCCTGTTTCGAATACTCCGTCTCGACGGCATGAGCCGTGCGCGCATCGCCGCGCTGTGCTTCGTGTTTGGCTGGTTTCTGATCGGTGGTATTGCGCACTTCTTGTTCACCGACACCGAAATGCGCATCGTGCCGCCATACATCCCGTGGCCGCGTGCAGCGGTGTTGGTCAGCGGTGTGTTTGAGCTGCTTGGTGCGGCCGGACTGGTCTGGTGGCGCACGCGCCGCTTCGCGGGCATGGGTTTGTTCGCGCTCACGCTGGCGGTGACGCCGAGCCATTTCTACATGCTGCAACGACCCGACCTTTTCGACGTGCCGTACTGGCTGCTGGTGTTGCGACTGCCGATCCAGGCGTTGCTGCTTGAACTGATCTGGTGGAGCAGTAAACGCGTGACGGGCTGATGGCGCTCTGTCGCAACTTCGCCGCCCTCCAGGCTTCGGTCGCTACACTAGGGATGCTCTGATCAACCCCACGCAGGCGGCATGATGTCCGAAAGGTTCACGGATTGGGGTTCGTGGCACAGTGCAGGCTGGCCGCCTGGACAAGCCGCGCGCGTCGATCCGGGGACCTTTCGGGCATCACCCTGTCATTAAAAAATGAATACGTTGGGGCCGGTCTGTCTGCTCGCAGCTCGGCGTTGCGCCGCCTCGACAGACGTCCAGTCTGTCTTCGCCGACGCGCCTTGATCTGCGAGCAGACAGATCGGTGACGCCTGTGCGGGGTTGATCTGAGCATCCCTTTGCCTGCAACAAACCGAGAACCATGATGGAACACGATTCAACCGCCGACGACGATATCTCGCCAGGACTGGTCCTGCACCTGGACCCTGCCGTGCTCGCCCAGCACGGGGCCACGCCCTCGCCTGCCGCCGCCAACGTCGCGCTGGGTGCTCATTTTTTCCTTTGCTACGCGGTCGATACCGAACGCTCGTGGTGGACGCCGCTATATACCAAGCGATCGGAGACGCGAATAGAGCTGTCACGCTGGGGCCGAACCGGCCACGAGAAGTGGACCGGCGCGCGCCTTGAGTACGATCCCGCGCAGCAATGGGTAGCTTCACTCGAAGCCATCAACAGCGCTGCGATCGCAGGTCGCGATCGTTCTCGCGCCGGCGCGAGAAATCGGGTCGCGGTCGATCAATTGCCGACGATTCCGCACGATGCCGTCGAGCCAGCTCCAGCGACGGTTCCGGCGCCGGTTCCAGCGACGGTTCCGGCTCCAGATGATGCCGAGGCCGCGCCCGACTCAGTCAAGGATTGATCGGCTTCAACTCAAGTCGAGGTGCCAGCTTCATGAGTGACTCGACCGAGTCGCTGATGCTGCGGGCGATTTCACTTTCGCCCATAACGGTTCCATCAGCACCCGATTTCAGCAGATAGGCGATGTCGGCGTCGGAATGACCGCGCGCAAGGATCGCCAGGTCCGGATTGGTGGCGCGTGCGGCGCGGATGATGTTGCCGGCTTCCAGCGTCTGCGAGACCGCAACGACCAATCCGCGTGCGGTGGCGATGTTCGCATCCGCAACCACATCGGGATTGACCGCGTTGCCCAGAACACACGGAATACCGAGCTTGCGCGCGTCACGGCATAGCGGTTTGATGTCGTCGATCAACACGAAGGGAATTTCCAGTTCGATCAGACGCCGTGCAATGCGAGAACCGACCCGACCGTAGCCAACCAGGATGATGTGATTGGCATCGGGAATCGAACCGCGGTCGGGGAGGATGTCGTTGTCGGCGTCTTCGGCATCTTCTGCGTCGGAAACATCCTGTTGCTCGACGGCCTTGCGTTCGTGCTCGACGGCATCGCGGCGCGCGTTCCAGCGATCAAGCGCGACGAACAACAAGGGATTGGCGAGAATCGAGAGGATGGAACCGGCCAGGATCAGGTCGCGTGCCTCGACCGGCAGCAATTTCAGACTGATGCCGAGCGCTGCGAGGATGAAAGAGAACTCGCCGATCTGGCCAAGGCTGGCCGCAATCGTGAACGCGGTTTGTTTCGGGTAGCGGAACGCACGCACAATCAGCATCGCGACCAGCGGATTGCAGATGACGATGATCAGAAACGTCGCCAGCACCTTGAGCGGTTCGCGCACAATGATGCTGGGATCAAACAGCATCCCAACCGAAACAAAAAACAAGACCGCGAACGCATCGCGCAGCGGCAGCGAATCCTCGGCGGCTTCCTGGCTGAGCTTGGATTCCTTCAGCATCATGCCGGCGAAGAACGCGCCCAGCGCAAATGAAACGTCGAACAGCATCGCCGATGCATAAGCCACGCCCAGCGAAATTGCCAACACGCACAGCGTGAACAACTCGCGTGAGCCCATGCCGGCGACGCGCTCGAGCAGCCACGGAATCACCCGGCGACCGACGATCAACATCACCGCAATGAACGCGGCAACCTTGCCCAGCGTGATTCCCAGCGCTAGCCAGATCGAGCCCGTTGGCGCGTCGGCACCAGCGTCGCCGCCGAGCAAGGGTGCAATCGCCGGCAGCAACACAAGCACCAGCACCATGGCGAGATCCTGCACCACAAGCCAGCCGATCGCTATGCGTCCGCGCGTGGATTCCAGCAGTCGCCGCTCTTCCAGCGAACGCAGCAATACGACGGTGCTGGCGACCGATAGCGCCAGGCCAAACACCAATCCGGTGCCAATCGGCCAGCCCAGATACCAGGCGAAACCCATGCCGACCAGGGTGGTCAGAGTGATCTGTGAGATGGCGCCGGGAATCGCGATCCACTTTACTTCCAGCAGGTCGGCCATCGAGAAATGCAGGCCGACGCCGAACATCAGCAGAATGACGCCGATCTCCAGCAGCTCGCCGGCCAATTCCGCATCCGCAACGACGCCGGGCGTCGACGAACCCAGCAACACACCTGCCAACAGATAGCCGACCAGCGGCGACAGTTTCAGTTTTTGCGCAGTCACGCCGGCGATCAGTGCAAGCACGAAACCGTAGACGAGGATGGTGATCAGCGGTGTGCTGTGCGGCATGCCGTTCCCCGTTGACAAATTATTTCGACACGTCGAAAGCGGCGTGTCGTGCCATCTACGATAACCGCGACTGCGTTAGAAAAAACGGCGTGTGGAGTTCGCGAGACCTTGCCGCGACCCGCACGCGGCCCGTAAACTCTCGCCCCCTCAGGTGCCCAAACCGATCCCGAATCGGCACGGGTGAAACGGGAAGCCGGTGAGCGAGCAATCGCGATTCCGGCACTGCCCCCGCAACGGTAAGCAAGCGCGGCGAAGTCCTCAAAGGCTCTGCTGGCGGTACGGTCACTGGCCACTGCGTTCAACGCGGGAAGGCGACCGTCCCGACGCCACACGGCGTCGCTGGCAAGTCCGGAGACCGGCCTGGGGATCGTCGATGCGCTCGCTTCGGGCGTGTCGTTCATGGCTCCAGGCGTTGCGGCGGGCAACGGACGGGCATTGCCGGTTCGTTCCGTCGTGCGCGTCTGTTTCCAGCCGGTCTGGTCTCGCGGGTGTGCGTCCGAGGACTTTACCGATGAACCGTTTTCCCAAATCCCATTTGTTCCTGGCTATCGCAGCCAGTTTTGCCGTTCCCGCGTTGGCGAGCGATCTTCCACGTCAGCCAGACGTGGTGGTCACCGCCACACGCATCGAGCAAACCATCAATTCGACCCTCGCCGATGTCAGCGTGATTGATCGCGACGAAATCGATGCCAGCGCGGCTCGTGATCTTTCCGACCTGCTGCGCTTGCAGGCCGGCGTCGACATTGCCCGCACCGGTGGCCCCGGCAGCCAGACCACGGTGTTCCTGCGAGGCACCAACAACAATCATGTTTTGGTTCTGATCGATGGCGTGCGTGTGGCTTCGCTTAACACCGGCGCTTACGCCTTCGAGCAATTGCCACTCGATCTGATCGAGCGCATCGAAATCGTGCGGGGACCGCGTGCCAGCTTCTGGGGATCGGACGCGATTGGTGGCGTCATCCAGATCTTCACGCGGAGGTTGGAAGGCCCGCGTATTTCGGCCGGATACGGCAGCTACGGTGATGCCAATGGCACCGTCGGCTACGGCCACTGGACCGATGCGGGCGGCTTCAGCGCGCAGCTCGGGGCGCGTCATACTGATGGTTTCAAGAGTCAGAACGAAAACGGTTTCAGTCCGTCGCCCACTGACGACGGCTTGCGCAGCCGAAATCTTGCGCTGCGCGGTGGCGTGAAGCTGGGCGGACAGGATTTGTCCGCCGTGCTCTCCCGCAACGAGGGCGAGGTCGATTTTTCCGGCGGCAGCTCCGACGTGGTCGAACAGGCCGCCAACGTCTCGCTGCAAGGTGAGCTCGCCGACGGTTGGCAGCATCGGCTGGACATTGGTCAGTCGCGGGAAGATCTGGAAACCGAGGCGTTCTTCTCGCGCTTCGAATCGCGGCGCACGTCGATTGGTTGGCAAAACCAGTTCCAGCTTGGTAACGGTCAACACCTCACCGCAGGCATCGATCACCATCGCGAGCGCGGTGGCTCGTTCGACACCTTCAGCGGCACGCCCACCTATCGCGAAGATCGCCGCAACACCGGCGTCTACGGCGGCTGGCAGGGCAGCTTTGGTGCGCTGGAAACAGAACTTTCACTTCGCCATGACGACAACAGCGTGTTCGGCACTGCCAACACCGGATCGGTCGCGCTGGGCTGGCGCTTCACTCCGTCAACCCGCGCCTACCTGAGCTACGGCCAGGGCTTTCGCGGCCCGACCTTGAACGAGCAGTTCTCGCCAGGTTTTGACGGCTTCTTCGCGGGCAATCCCGATCTCGATCCGGAACGTTCACGCAGCGCAGAGTTGGGATTGGAGTTCACGCCAGCACCCGACCAGCGCTTCACGGCCAGCCTGTATTCGACAAGAATCCGGAATCTGGTCAGCTTCACCGGACCGATGTCGCGCGCCGAAAACGTGCAACACGCCCGTATCGATGGCAGCGAACTGGCCTACTCGGGCAGCGGCGGCGACTGGTCGTGGTCGGCAAATACGACATTCCAGAACCCGCAAAACGAAGACACTGACACGCAACTGCTGCGGCGTGCGAAGTTCAAGGCGAACCTGCATCTGGAACGAAATTTTGGGACTGCGTTCCGCGTGGGCGGCGAGTTGGTCCATGCCGGCAATCGCGATGATTTCGGCGGCGTCGAGCTGCCGTCATACAGCCTGCTCAATCTGCGCGCGAGCTGGCGATTTGCGACCGATTGGCGCTTGACTGGCCGCATCGAAAACCTGACCGATCGCGACTATGAACTGGTCCGTGGCTACAACACCCCTGGTCGTTCGGGCTTTGTAGAAGTGGTCTGGCAGCCGGGGCAGTAGCAACCGGTAACCCGCAACTGCTACTGCGGTCGCGGATTTTCATAAGGCTTTTCTAGCGTGGCGTGTAAGCGCGGACGAAAGTGTCCACGGTCGCCGCCAGATGCTCCTCGATCATCGAGTCGCTCAATTTCGCGCAGCAGCCCATCGTCATCTGCAGATGCAGCTCGCCCTTGAGCAGGCTGAAAAACTGTGACGCCGCACGCATCGGGTCCGACACCTCCAATTTTCCAGCTTCGTCAGCTCGGCGCAGGAAGCAGGCAAAACCTTTCTGTGCGCGTATCGGCCCGACCTCCCAGAACAACTGCGACAGCTTGATCGAAGTTTTCGTGCCGGCCGTCAACAGACGGTGCATGGCAATGGATGGTGGGCTGGCGACCAGGCCGAAAAAGGCGCGCGCGATAGGCATCAACTGGCCTGCAACATCGTCGCCAACAACCACATCGAACATGCTGATCGGCAGTTGCTCGTCGCAACGGTCACGGATTGCCTCCACGAAGAGGGTCTCCTTGTCGTTGAAATGGCTGTAGACGGTGAGCTTGGAAACTCCGGCCGCGGTTGCGATGGCATCCATGCTGGTGCCCTCAAAGCCCTGCTCGGGAAACAGCTTCTTGGCCGCTTCCAGGATCGCCGCGCGCTTTTCCAGATCCTTCGGACGACCGGGAC
>JAYUYW010000097.1:0-6487 GCA_043752325.1 Rhodanobacteraceae bacterium
GTCAGAATTTCCTCCGGCGCGCCAGCCTTGACGAATTCTTCCAGCACCTTGCGTCCGTAGTGCTTGGGGTCCTTGATCTGGCTGTAGAGTTTGCCGTCGGAGAACGTACCAGCACCACCTTCGCCGAATTGCACGTTCGATTCCGCATCGAGCACGCCTTCGCGCCAGAAGGTCCAAGTATCGCGGGTCCGTTCGCGTACTGCCTTGCCGCGCTCGACGATGATTGGCTTCAATCCGGCTTGCGCCAGGATCAGTCCGGCCATGATTCCGCAGGGGCCGCTGCCGATGACGACTGGCCGCAACGGCGATTCACAGATTAGGTGCTCTCGCGCGTCGGCGACCGGCTTGTAGCTCGTGTCCGGCGTTGCCATGACATGCCCATCGCCAGTGAAGCAGGCAAGCAGCTCCGCCTCGCGCGTTGTCACCACGTCGATCGTGTAAGTCAACAGAATTGCCGACTTGCGCCGCGCGTCCACGCCACGCCGGAACACGCTGAACTCAAGCAACTCGTCGCCGTTCAATCCCAGCCGCGCCAAAACCGCCGCGCGCAATGCGTCGGCGTGATGGTCCAGCGGCAGCTTGATTTCGGTGATTCGCAGCATCGAAGCGATCGGGGTTGCGGGGCGGCATCATAGCGGGCGCCCGTTCGCGTCAACGTGCGGTAGCTTGTCCTTCCCCCTTGTACACGACACCGTCTTTCATGACGAAGTGGATCGATTGCAGTCGCTCGATTTCGTCAACCGGATCCCCCCCCCAGGGCGACAATGTCGGCGCGCTTGCCTGGTTCGATGGCACCGAGCCCGTACGAAGTGAATTCATGATGTTTCCTCTGGCTTTCCGATTGGAGGCAACGGCGAAGTTTGGTTGTCGCCGAGGGAATGACGATAACGCCGCAACAGCGATACGAACACCCGCCGTTGGTCAGGTCGGCGACGGGCGCGAGGCAAATCGTTGTCGCACTGCATCATGCTGCGCTAGGCTGGCGACATTCCTTGCCGAGCCTGCGCACCCGCGCCGCGTCTTCCCATGCACGAAATCTACGATCCGCAATCCGTCGAAACTGCCGCGCAGAGCTATTGGGACAACAACCGCGCCTTCGAGGTTGTCGAGGACGCGACCAAGCGGAAGTTCTTCTGCCTGTCGATGCTGCCGTATCCGTCCGGTGCACTGCACATGGGCCATGTGCGCAACTACACGATTGGCGACGTTATCAGCCGCTACCAGCGAATGATGGGACGCAACGTTTTGCAACCGATGGGTTGGGACGCATTTGGCTTGCCTGCCGAAAATGCGGCGATCGCACGCAACACCGCGCCGGCGGAGTGGACCTACGCCAACATCGAGCACATGCGCGAGCAGCTCAAGACGATGGGCTACGCGATTGACTGGTCGCGCGAATTCGCCACCTGCAAGCCGGACTACTACGTCCACGAGCAGCGCATGTTCACCCGGTTGATGAAGAAGGGAATGGTCTACCGAAAGAACTCGGTGGTGAACTGGGACCCGGTCGACCAGACCGTGCTGGCGAACGAGCAGGTGATCGATGGTCGCGGCTGGCGTTCTGGCGCGGCAGTGGAGAAGCGCGAGATTCCGCAGTGGTTTCTCAAAATCACCGCGTACGCCGATGAGTTGCTGGATGGGCTTGACCATTTGCCGGGATGGCCGGAGTCGGTCAAAACCATGCAGCGCAACTGGATCGGGCGTTCGCGGGGACTTGAAATTCAGTTCGCCGTCGAGGGCAACAACGCACCGGTCACGGTATTCACGACGCGGCCCGACACATTGATGGGTGTGACCTTTCTGTCAGTCGCGGCCGAGCATCCGCTGGCGCTCAAGGCCGCTGCGGGTGATCCGAACGTTGCCGCCTTCGTCGACGAGTGTCGCCACGGCGGCACCGCCGAAGCCGATATCGAGACCCAGGAAAAGAAGGGCATCGATACCGGCATCTCGGCGATCCATCCGGTCAGTGGCGAGAACATCGCAATCTGGATCGCCAATTTCGTGCTGATGAATTACGGAACCGGCGCCGTCATGGGCGTTCCTGCGCATGACCAGCGTGATTGGGAGTTCGCAACGAAGTACGACCTGTTCATCAAGATGGTGATTGTCAGTCCCGCCGTCCGCGATGCCGTGCGCGAGCTGGCGAAGGATGTCGAGAACAATGCCGACGTGATGAGCACGGCGCTGGGTGTCAGTCCTGCGCTTGATGTAGTGCAACCATCCGCAGTCGGTATTGTTGAAGAGTTCGAGCGGAACGTGATCACCGAGGGTGCCTACACCGACACCGGCTACCTGGTGAACTCTGGCGATTACGACGGTATGGATTTCCGCGAGGCGTTCGATGCGCTTGCGACGCGGCTGGAACCGGAAGGCAAGGGCGCGCGCCGCACCAATTATCGCCTGCGGGACTGGGGCGTCAGCCGCCAACGCTACTGGGGTTGCCCAATCCCGGTGATCTATTGCGATGCCTGTGGTGCCATGCCGGTACCGGAAGACCAGTTGCCGGTGGTGCTGCCCGAAGACGTGGCATTCACCGGCGTCAATTCGCCGATCAAGACTGACCCCGAATGGCGCAAGACCAAATGTCCGACCTGCGGCGGCGCGGCTGAGCGTGAAACCGACACCTTCGATACCTTCATGGAATCGAGCTGGTACTACGCCCGCTACACCTCGCCCGGCGCCAGCGACATGGTCGACGAACGCGCCAAATACTGGACGCCGGTCGACCAGTACATCGGCGGCATCGAACATGCGATTCTGCATCTGCTGTACTTCCGCTTCTTCCACAAGCTGATGCGCGACGAGGGTCTGGTCGATTCCGACGAGCCCGCAGTCAACCTGCTCTGCCAGGGTATGGTGATTGCGGATACCTACTATCGCGAAATCGTGAATGGCGGTCGCGACTGGATCAACCCGGCGGATGTCGATGTGCATCGCGATGAGCGCGGCCACATCACCAGCGCGGTTTCGAAATCGGATGGCCTGCCGGTCCAGATCGGCGGCGTCGAGAAGATGGCGAAGTCGAAGAACAATGGCGTCGATCCGCAGGCGATGGTGTCGCGTTACGGCGCTGATACCGTGCGCCTGTTTTCCATGTTTGCTGCACCGCCGGATCAGTCGCTGGAATGGAACGAAGCTGGCGTCGAAGGCATGGCGCGATTCCTGAAACGCTTGTGGCGCGACGTCAATCAGCACGCTTCGCAACCCGATCATCCGACAGTCGACCCCGCAGCGCTGACACCCACGCAAAAGACATTGCGCCGCCAGGTTCACGAAACCATCGCCAAGGTTTCCGACGACTATGGTCGCCGCCACGCCTTCAATACCGCGATTGCCGCGATGATGGAGATGCTTAACGCCATCTCCAAGTTCGACGACATGGACGATCAGGGCAGGGCAGTCCGCCACGAAGCCTTCGAGGCTATTGTGCTGCTGATAAATCCGATTACGCCGCATATCGCCCACTCGTTGTGGAAGGTGTTGGGCCATGCGGAAGAACTGATCGAAGGTGTCGCATGGCCCATCGCCGACCCAACCGCCTTGGTGCGCGACATGGTCACCATGGCGGTACAGGTCAACGGCAAGTTGCGCGCTACCATTGAGATCGCCGCCAATGCCGGCCGCGAAGACGCCGAGCGCATGGCGTTGGCACAACCGTCCGTTCAAGCGTTTGTCGGTGACAATCCACCCAAGAAAGTCATCGTCGTTCCGGGCAAGATCGTCAATATTGTTGTTTGACCCCCAACTTCATCATTCAAGGCTCGCCATGACCGCATTCCGACTGATCATCCTGACCGTTCTGCTCGCCGTTCTTTGCGCTTGTGGATTCCAACTGCGCAAGGAAGCGGTTTTGCCTTCTGGCATGGGCACGGTCGTCGTGCAAGGCGCCGACCCGTTCAGTCCGCTTGGACGCGACTTGGCCGCAGCCCTGCAACGCGCCGGTTCGACGGTGGTCGAAAAGGCGGGCAACGGTGTTGCCGTCATGAACATCAGCGCCAACGAGTTGGCGACCAACGTGCTGTCGGTCGGCGGCAATGCACGCGCCAACGAGTACTCGATGCGTTACCACGTCGAGTTCAACGTGACCGATAGCACCGGCGCGGCGATCCTCGACAAGCAGGTGATCGAACTCAGCCGCGAATACACCTTCGACGCCTTCCAGGCCGCCGCGGTCGCCGCCGAGGAAGACTTGTTGCGCAAGGAACTGCAACGCGAAATGGTGCAATCCATCATGCGTCGCCTTGATGCCTTGGGGCGTACCGGCAACGGTTGAACGATACCGACGACACCCCGGTTGATTTTGGTGGGCGCCAGGGATGCTCTGATCAACCCCGCGGACCTGTCTGCTCGCAGATCAAGGGGCGATGTGGAAGGCAGACTGGCCGTCTGACTAGGCGGCGCAACGCGGATCTGTGAACAGACAGATCGGCGCAAACTTGTCGATTTCAAATGACAGGGTGATGTCCGAAACATCCCTAGGACGTTTTCCGGCTACGATTGGCCGCCTTCGTCACTATCGGCGGAGCAATCACAAGGGGAATTTCAATGCGTTATGCCGTAATCGCTGCGCTGGTGACTTTTGCCATTGCACCCGCTGTCCACGCCTATGAGCTGGATGTCGTCAACAGCTCCAAGACCGCGATCCATCATCTCTTTCTGTCATCGAACGATGACGGCGAGTGGGGTCCCGACCAACTCGGCGACGGCAGCGCCGATGTCGTCGGTCCCGGCGACACGTTCACTCTGACCGACATCGGTGGCGGTCGCTACGACGTCAAGATCGTCGCCGAAGACAATACCGAGTGCGAAGTGGAAAACGCCAGGTTCAACGAAGGCAAGGAATGGGTCATCACCGAAGCCATGCTGGACGATTGCACAGAGTAACGATCCCCCTCGCGGTGGAATTTTTTCACCGCGATTTTCGGTGCTGCAATGACTGATTTCGTCATCAGCGCGATTCGGGAAACGAGCCACGAAGGGAACGACGATCTGTTGACGGCCGGCCTTGGACTGCAAGGGTTGCGCGGGGCAATGGTTGCATTTGCCGACCCGGAAAACCCAACTCCACAAGAGCTGCGCCGACGCGCCATCCAGAACAGCTGGAAGGGTATTGCCGATCTTGGTCTGCTGGGTCGATATGGCGAGTTGTATGGCAGCACGATTGCCGTGCCGGGTCGCGAGTTCCAGGCGTTCGCACGCATCGCCAGCGCGAGTGCACCGCATCGGGTATTGCTGCAGGCACCAGCCAATTTCGACCGCAAGGCGCGCTGTCTCGTGGTCACCGCATCCTCAGGATCGCGCGGTATTTACGGTCCGATTGCGCTTGGGGGCGCTGTTGGATTGCCGCGGGGTTGCGCGGTTACCTACACCGACAAGGGCGCGGGCAGCGGTTACTTCGACACAGCAACTTTCACCGGCGTCGCGCTCGATGGCACGCGTGTAACCGCAGGCCAGAAGCCGCTCGAGTTCGAGCCGTCCTCAGACATATCCAGTGACGCGGGCATCGCCGTCAAGCACGCGCACTCGGGCGACAACCAGGAAGCTGCTTGGGGTGCGCACGTCCGGCAGGCGGCGCAATTCGGTCTGGCGATGCTTGATCGCGCCTATCCGCGACTCGCGCCATTCACTGCCGACAATACGCGGGTCATTGCGATCGGGCTCTCCAACGGCGGCGGTGCTGTGTTGCGCGCCGCAGGCGAGGACGACGGTTTGCTGGATGCGGTCATTGCGATTGCGCCGAACATCAATGTGCCGGGGAAGGGACGAACGCTTTATGACTACGTCACTGAAGCGGCGATCTGGATGCCCTGCGCATTGCTCGATCCCCGTTTCGATGACACGCCATTCGCACGAGTCAGTGGTTCGCCGGTTCCACGTTGGCAGGCGCGTTGTGCGTCTCTGATGGCTGATGGAAGGGTCAGTGCGAAATCTCCCAGCGCCGACGCACTCGCGCATTTGCATGCGTCGGGTTGGACCGACGCGGCAATCTGCAGCGCAGCCGCGATCACCCAGTTCGACCTGTGGCGCGCAATAGGTGCAATGCATGCGTCGTCGTACTTGCGAAGGCCCGTCGGCGCGATGCCTTGCGGATTCCGCTTCGACAGCATGGATGCACGCGGGGCGGTCGTTGCTGCCGATCCAGCACAACGCGCCGCGTGGTGGTCCGATGCCAGCGGCATTCCACCTGGTGCTGGCGTTGGAATAATTGGACCAGCGGGCGAACCTGCCGATCCGTCACTGGCGAGCCTGGATTGCCTGCGCGCACTATGGACGAGCGAATCATCCGGCTTGCACGGGTCTGTCGACGCAACCCTTGCCAAGCTACCGCGTAAGGACTTGCCCGTCGTTGTCGTCCATGGCGCAGCGGATGGCCTGATACCTATGGCATTCAGTGGTGGTGCCTACGTCGAATGGCTGCACGAAAACGATCGCACACCAAATTTCTGGCCGATCGCATCAGGACAGCATTTCGATGCATTCCTCGCGT
>JAYUYW010000098.1:0-2475 GCA_043752325.1 Rhodanobacteraceae bacterium
GTCATCGCCGGCCCGCGCCGAAGCGATTCGCGTGGCTGCTGCCGCGCCGGCCGCCGTCGCATCGACCGCATCGACCAAGCGCAAGCTGAGCTACAAGGATGCCCGCGAACTCGACCAGTTGCCGGCTCGGATCGAAACGCTGGAAACGCGCATCGCGCAGATAACCAACGAAATGGCATCAACCGCGTTCTATGAGCAGGACAATGCCGCGATCACCGCGACAAATACCGAGCTGGCCGAACACCAGCGGCAACTCGAGGCAGTCTATCGGCGCTGGGAAGAACTCGAAACGGGCGACTGAGGCCAGTTAAACGGCTTCGCTCAAGAAAAACGGCCGCGCAAGGCGGCCGTTTTGTTCAAACCATAAGCTTCGGTAGAAGCACTCGTTTGAGCGCCTGCGTCGAAGCGGTTTGCTTACTTCTTTTCAGCAGCCTCTTCCTTGGCTTCCATCGTTTCCTTGGACGTATCGGCAGCAGCATCGACGGCGTCGTCAGCCTTGTCCATTGCCTCGTCGGCGGCGTCGTCAGCCTTTTCGGCGTGATCGCCAGCAGCGTCCTTCATATGCTCGCCGGCGGCGTTCATGCTGGCGGCAGCGTGGCTGGTTGCTTCGCTGGCAGCCTTGGCGGCTTCGTCGGCAGCCCTCTGGGTCTCAGCTGCAGCTTCTTGGACTGCCTTGGCGCTGCTCGTTGCGGCGTCGTCAGCAGCTTGCTTGGAAGCTTGCGCTGCTTGGTCGGCGGCCGCCTTGGCGGTGGCAGTTGCTTCCTGGGCCTTTTGCTCCGAATTGTCGTTGCAAGCGCCCAGTGCGAGGACGATGGACGCAGCGATTGCGAGATTGCGAATATTCATCTTGATACCCCTGATTGAAAGATGTGGAGGATAACGCTTCATTACTTCTATGAAATACAACGATGATCCGTCGCCAGCCACGGCAACGCAAGCTTGCAACTGAGTCTAGAGCATTTCAATCGCGATGGCGGTGGCTTCGCCGCCACCGATGCACAGCGACGCGATCCCCTTCTTGCCGCCGCGATTACGCAAAGCGTTGATCAAGGTGACGACCAAGCGGGCGCCGGAAGCGCCGATTGGGTGGCCAAGCGCACAGGCTCCGCCATTCACGTTCAGCTTTTCGTGGGGGACGCCCAATTCCGTCATCGGTGCCATGGCGACCACGGCAAAGGCCTCATTGACCTCGAACAAGTCGACGTCTTCGACACTCCAGCCGACCTTATCGAGAAGGGCCTTCATCGCGCCAACCGGTGCCGTCGTGAACCATTCCGGCTCGCGCGCCGCCGTGCTGTGGCCGACGATGCGGGCAATCGGCTTGCAGCCGAGTTTCTTCGCGGTGTCGCTGTCGGTGATGACCACGGCGGCAGCGCCGTCGGAAATGCTTGAGGAACTCGCGGCTGTCACCGTGCCGTCCTTGCGGAAGGCGCCGCGAAGGGTGGGAATCTTGGCGGTATCGGACTTGCCCGGCTGCTCATCGGTCGCAAACTCGACATCGCCCTTGCGCGTGCTGACCTTGACCGGAACGATCTCGCCGTCGAACGCGCCCGATTTCTGAGCAGCGAGGGCACGGTTGACCGATTCAATCGTGTAGGCGTCCTGCGCTTCACGGGTGAAGGCGTACTTGTCGGCGGTGGCTTCGGCGAACACCCCCATCGACTGGCCGTCGTATGGGTTGGTCAGGCCGTCCCACGCCATGTGGTCGACGAACTTGCCTTCGCCGTAGCGAATTCCGGTTCGGACATTGGCCATGTGTGGGGCGTTGGTCATCGACTCCATGCCACCTGCAACCACGACGCTGGCCGATCCAGCCTTGATCAGGTCGTGGCCGAACATGATCGCTTTCATGCCCGAGCCGCAGACCTTGTTGATGGTGGTGCAGCCGACCGTATTTGATATGCCTGCCGCCAATGCCGCTTGGCGCGCTGGCGCCTGGCCAAGATTGGCCGGCAGTACGCATCCCATGATGACTTCATCAACCTGGTCACCAGCGATGCCGGCTTCAGCCATGGCGGCCCGCATGGCGGTCGCGCCCAGCGTTGGCGTCGGAACGCCGGTGAACTGGCCAAGCATCGAACCGATGGCAGTGCGCTTGGCGCCGAGGATGACGATATCGGACATGGATACTGACTCCGTATTGGTTTGCATGGGACCGCGCGAGTGCGCGACCGGACCGAATACTCTACAACACTGGACGTTGTGTTCGTGTTTTCCGCGCGAAGTTCAGGCTTATTGGGCGGTGTTTAGAACGGAATTAACCAGCGTCCGTCAAGCGTCGCTCAGGCTCACCGTCAGTCACCGGCTGGCCAGCCGCCCAAGCGTTTCGTCGACTGTGCAAACCAGTTGTTGCTCGGCATCCGGCACGCCTGGTTCAGCGCGACCGTCGACCCAAAGCGCGACGGCCGCGTTTGCATGCGCAGGCCCCGCACGTTAATGAGTTCACACTAGGGCAATGGTTAAAAGCGCATGCTT
>JAYUYW010000099.1:0-2473 GCA_043752325.1 Rhodanobacteraceae bacterium
GATCAGATGACATGGGCAGACTCCGACAGGGCGCGCCAGAGTGCGCGCTGCCGAGATTATGCCCGATGTGGAGCATCTTTCCAGACGGGGTCATACGCCGCGCAGGAAAAACTGTCGATGCGTCGATATCTGCGCCGCCGTCTCTTGTGGCGGTTCTCATGGACGGAGTGCAGATCACGCCCGACAGCGATCCTCGCGCTGCCTGCCATCCCTGAAAAACTCCCAAGACAACTGGAACAGCGCCTGGGTGTCACGCTCCAGTTCGCGATTGGTTGCGGTCGTGACCAGATCCTTGCTCTCGGCATCGTAGACGGAGGTGGTGACCTGCTTTCCGAAGCCGAGCACCGCCACCTGCTGGTCGCGCATCATCGCCACGTTGCGGTTGTGGTTGAACAAGGCATAGCCGTCGCCCGGGACGATTCGCAGGATGTCGCGACCGGGCAGGCAGGACGTGTAGTTGAGGTGCAGTAAACCAAGCAAAGTCGGTCCGATATCGACCTGGCTGGACAAGGTTCTGTTGCGGCCGGTGGTAACGTTGCCGGGCGAGTGCACGATAAATGGAACCGGATAGTTCGAAAGCGGAATCTGCGAGCGACCGTAGACGCGCGGCCCGTGGTCGCCGGCAATAACCAGCAGCGTGTTCGAATACCACGGCTTGGTCCGCAACTTGTCGAAAAACTTGCCGATCGCGTAGTCGGCGTAGCGCACGCCGGCCTCGCGACCTCCGCCTCTGGCCTTCACCCCAGGTATGCCTACGGGGAATGTGTAGGGCTTGTGGTTCGACGTGCTCATCACCAGCGAGAAGATCGGCTCGCCACGCACGATCTGCTCGTCGAATGCGTTCAGCGCGTTGTCGAAAAGCTCTTCGTCGGCGATGCCCCAGATATTGGCTGAGCGCGGCTTGGGCATATCGGTTCGATCAAACAGGCTCCAGCCATTGCTACCGAAGAACGCATTCATGTTGTCGAACGTGCCGTAGCCGCCGTAAACGAAACTGGGCACGTAGCCGTGCGCGCGAGCGATGGTCGCCAAGTTGAACAAGCCCTCGTTGTCGGTTCGCTTCACGACGGACTCCGGCGGCACCGGTGCCAGCGACGTGGTCAGCGCTTCCATGCCGCGGACGGTGCGCGTCCCGCTGGCATAGAGATTGGTGAAGCTGAGGCTTTCCGCAGCGATCCGGTCGATGTTGGGTGTCAGGTCGCGGCCGCCGAGGCTGCCGACGAATTCCGATCCCATCGATTCCTCGAACAGGATGATCACGTTGAGTTTTCGCGGCGGGCCGAGATCGCTGTTGTCGACCTGCCTTGCCAGCGGCGATTGCGTCGTCCCCGGAGGGCCGAGGTATTTCGTGTTCGACTGCGCCAGCATTTTGCGGACGCGTGTAACGGCTTCGTCTTCCGCCAGCGTCGGGTAATAGCGAGCGTAATCGAGCTTGGCATTTCGCACCGCGCTGAAGAACGAATACACGCCGTTCGCGGCGATCTCGTCGGCAATCCGATTGCTGGAAAAGCCTTGTACGGTTTCCAGATTGACCAGCCACAGCGATGCCGCAGTGACCACTGCCAGCATGGCCATGATCGCCGAGCGCTGTGCCAATGATTGCGGCAGCTCATCGCTGAATTGCAGTCGTCGACGAGGCACGAACAGCATCAGCAAAGCGCCGACGACCGAGGCGGCCATGACTGGAAACACCGGGTAGGAATCGCGGATATTGCCGAACACTTCGGTCGGATAGATCAGGTATTCAACGGCCGTGTAGTTGAAGCGGGCGTTGAACTCGTCAAAGAAAAAGTACTCCGCGGCGATCAGGTAGAGCAGCGCCGCAATGGCAAGGAAGAACCCGATTCGCAAAATGGCGCTTCCCAGTCGGGAGCGATGGGAGCGCTCCGGCATCCACCAAAGGTAGATCGCAAATGGAACGCAAAAATACAGCCCGGCCAACGCGTCGAGCAACAAACCGCCCAGCCATGCCTGCGGCAACATCAGGATGGTCACCAGTCCCTCTTGCAGGGCAATTACAGAAAGCACGGCTCGTGATACCACGGATGTTGCGACGAACAGTAACCACAGCAACGCCAACAATCGGAATCGCCCGAGACGAGCTCTGATACCTAACGCTGGCCACCCTCGAATCTGGCTTGTTGCTGCCTTTTCCGGCAGGAATGGGAAATGCTGATCGCTCGCAACGGACATCGATACCGCCTACTTCAACATTGGGATACCCAATACTGGGTAGCGGACTGTCGAAGTCGCGTCGCGGCTATGTCGAATTTTCGTCGAAGCGAATGCTGAAGCGCGTGCCGCGTAGCGGTCCCTCGATGTCCGACTCAAGGTTGATCAACCAACCCTGCTGCTTGCAGATGCGTCGCGCAATGGCGAGACCAAGCCCGCGAGGCTCCGAGTTGTCGTCTGCTGGCGCCTCGTCAGAATAACGGCCACGGTGATAGCGGTCGAACACGAAAGGCAAAGCTTG
>JAYUYW010000100.1:0-2468 GCA_043752325.1 Rhodanobacteraceae bacterium
CTGCCGTTCAATTTTCCGAAGGCGCGCGTCTTCATGGGCGATGTCGGCAGCGGTGCGTTGGGCTTGCTTGTCGTTGTCGCCGTGATCTACCAACTCGGCGATCACTCGCTTGATGCGGCAACCGGTCTAATCGCCTGCTCCGCGTTTGCGACCGACGCCACCTCAACCCTGCTGTCGCGGGTGCTGCGCGGGCGGCGTTGGTATGATGCGCATCGCGAACATCTTTATCAGGGGCTGGTCCGCAGCGGTTATTCGCATGTCCACGTCGTTGGCTTCTATTTCGGCTGGAATATGCTGATCGCGTTACCGGCGATGTTGCTGATCCAGTCACCACGGAGTGTCATGGCGGTCGATTCCTTTCCATTGCAGATCAGTGCGCGCGGCGTCGCGGTTCTGCTTGCCGTGTACGCGTTCGCGTTCGCCACTTGGGTGATCGGAAAACGTCATTGCCTGCAGCGTGCACGCCACGGAGGCACTCGTGAGCTTGCGTAACTGGATTGCTGTCATACACCCGCGCATCGCAGTCGTTTCGCACGACCTGCTGATGGTTTGGTTGTCATGGCTCATCGTCAACGAGTTGCGATGGTCGGTGGTTCCATCGCGTCCGCCGCTCGAGTTTTTCTCGATCGAAATCGCCATCGTGCTTCTCGCTCAGGGTGCCGTTTTGTGGTTTACCGGTCTTTACAAGGGGCTTTGGCGATTCGCCAGCCTGCCTGACCTGATGAACATCGCCCGCGCCTGCGTCCTCGGCGCGCTTGCAGTCGCGCTGTCGCTGTTCCTGTACAACCGCCTCGACGGGACGCCACGCGCGGTTCTGGTCACCTTTCCCTTGCTGCTGGCTGTGATGCTGGGTGCGCCGCGTCTTGCCTATCGCTACTGGAAAGACAGTCGCCTGGATTTCGGTGCACGCCGTCCAGCCCAGCGCGTGCTGGTATTGGGAGCGGGCAGGGCAGGAGAGACCTTGGTCCGCGACCTGTTGCGCGAGAACCACTACCGTCCTGTAGGCCTGCTCGACGACAACCCGCAGTTGCGCGGCGCGCGCATTCATGGCGTGCCGGTCCTCGGCAAGCTTGATGACATCGGCCCGCTCGCGCGCGAAACCGCGGCCGAAATGCTGTTGATCGCCATGCCTTCGGCGGACAACCAGCAGATGCGCCGAATCGTGGAAATGTGCGAGTCCAGCGAATTGCCGTTCCGGACCATGCCGCGACTGGACGACGTGGTTGCCGGCCGATCCAGCTTCAACGAGCTCAAAGAAGTCGCGATCGAGGACCTGCTCGGTCGCGATCCGGTGCAACTGGACTGGACCGCCATCCGCACCACGCTGGCCGGACGTCGAGTACTGGTGACCGGTGGCGGCGGCTCGATCGGTAGCGAGCTGTGTCGCCAAGTTGCGCGGCTCGGCGTGTCGGCCTTGACCATCATCGACAACGGCGAATACAACCTGTATCGGATCGACCAGGAATTGCGGCGCGGATTTCCCGACCTGCTGCTCGACACCCGTATCGGCGATTGCGGCGACGCGGCCGCCTGCGAACACGCGTTTGCGCAGGCTCGCCCGGAGGTCGTCTTTCACGCGGCGGCGTACAAGCATGTGCCGATGTTACAGGGGCAGGTGCGCGAAGCGTTTCGCAACAACGTGATGGCCACCCGCACGGTCGCCGAGGCAGCTGATCGCCACGGTGTTGCCTGCTTCGTGCTGATCTCGACCGACAAGGCCGTCAACCCGACCAGCGTGATGGGTGCCTGCAAACGCGTCGCCGAAATCTACTGCGAAAGCCTTGCGGCGCAATCGACGACGCGCTACATCACGGTTCGATTCGGCAACGTGCTGGACTCCGCTGGATCGGTGGTGCCGCTGTTCCGCGAACAGATTCGCGATGGTGGGCCGGTTACCGTGACTCATCCGGAAATGACCCGCTACTTCATGACGATCCCGGAGGCATCGCAGCTGATCTTGCAGGCAGCCGTGCTTGGCAACGGCGGCGAGATTTTCGCGCTGGACATGGGTGAACCTGTGCAGATCCGCTACCTGGCCGAACAGATGATTCGTCTTGCCGGCAAGCAGCCCGAGCGCGACATCGCTATCGTTTACACCGGCTTGCGGCCCGGCGAAAAGCTTTTTGAAGAGCTGTTCCATCCGCACGAGAATTACCAGAGCACCACCCATGCCAAGATTCTGTTGGCCCAGCACCGAAACGTCGCATGGCCGCTGTTGGTGAACCAGCTCAAACAAGCGGCCGCTGCGGTTCAGGCTTACGACGAAACGCAGTTGCGCCAAATTCTTGAAACGCTGCTTCCGGAATTCGGCAGCGCACCGCGCGACGAAGCCGCCACCATCGTCCACCTGCCGCGCCGACACGCCGGCCCCGAATCCCGAACCTGAGCAAACCCATGTACCAACGTCTGCGCAAAGTCGTCTTTCCCGTCGCCGGCCTCGGCACCCGTTTCCTGCCCGCGACCAAGGT
>JAYUYW010000101.1:0-6463 GCA_043752325.1 Rhodanobacteraceae bacterium
GTCACAGCGTCCAGCGGATATGCAGCTGTTCGCGAAGCTTGGCGTGGGCCAGGTCGTACAGCTCCCGCGACGGGCAGTCGAAACTCATCGACACCGACAGGTAGTTGCCGGCGGACGATGGCCGAACCTTGGCGCTGCCATCATTAACGTGCAGGCCAATGTCGGAAAGCACTTCCGGCATGCGCAGTTCAAGGTTCGCTTCGGCGGTGCCAATTGCTGTGATCTCGAACACGCCTGGGAACTGGAAGCCCTGCCCCGGCTGCTGCGCGTGGATTTCGTCGAGATCTTGGACCATCGGTCTTACTGGGCTGGAGTGGGCGCGCTGGTGGGTGCGGCTTCTTCGGGATCGCCCTTGAACCACATCCACATGCCATCGCCGATGCGGGTGAAGAAACCGCCTTCGGGTACATCAGCCAGCGCGATCAACGGGCGCTCCAGCAAGGTCTTGCCTTCCAGTTCCACTTTCAAGGTGCCGATGGCCTGGCCTTTCGTGATGGGCGCGATCAAACGACCGGGCACGATCACGTTTGCCTTCAAATCACCGTAGCGGCCACGCGGCATGGTCACAGACACGTCTTCGGCAACCCCCAGCGCCACTTTCTCCGTTTCGCTCTTCCACACTTCCGGCTCGGCCAGCGTGGCGTTCGCGGCGTAGAGAGTGTGCGACTCGTAGAAACGGAAGCCGTAGTTGAGCAGGGCCTGGTTATCGTCGGCGCGAACCTTCTCGCTGGCGGCGCCCATCACCACCGAGATCAGGCGCTGGTCGCCTCGCTTGGCCGATGCGGCCAGACAAAACCCAGCAGAGCTGGTGTGGCCGGTCTTGATGCCGTCAACTGTGGAATCGCGCCACAACAGGGTGTTGCGATTGTGCTGCTTGATGCCGTTCCACTCATATTCCTTGACCGCGTAGATCGCGTAGTCCTCGGGATAGTCGCGGATCAGCGCGCGCGACAGCCGTGCCACGTCGGCGGCCGTGGTGTAGTGCTCGGGATTGGGCAGGCCGCTGGCATCGATGTAGTGCGTACCGGCAAGGCCAATCTTTGCGGCGTACTGGTTCATCAGGTCGGCGAATACCGGCTCGGAGCCCGCCGTGTGCTCGGCCAGCGCGATGGCTGCATCGTTGCCGGACTGAATGATCATGCCGTGCAGCAACGCGTCGAGCGGAACCTGGCTGTTCAGAGCGAGGAAGCTGGTAGAGCCATCGGTACCGGCGCCACCGGAACGCCAGGCGTTCTCGCTGATCATCACCATGTCGTCGCGCTTGATCTTGCCGCGCGCCAGTTCCGCCGATACCACGTACGAAGTCATCACCTTGGTAATCGACGCGGGTTCGACGCGCTCGTCCGGGTTGCTGCTGGCCAGGATCTGGCCGGTGCCGTAATCCATCAGCACCCAGCTTTTCGCGGCAATGCCTGGCGGTGGTGGGATCGGCATGTTGGCGAGCGACGGAATCGCTGCCTGTGGGACGGGCTTTGCGACCGGTTGCGCGACGGGACGGTTGGGCTGCGGTGACTGCGCGAAGGCGACGATGCTCACCGTCGCCAGCAAGGCAAAAAGTAGCGGCTTGATCAGGTTCGGTCGGCGTGTGCGGAAAACGGGGTTCATTTCAGGAAGATTGCCAGGTAGGTGAAAGGATTGGATGCGATAGCGTAAACGCTCGTTGCCAAGCAAATGCGAAGAATTTGAGAAGTGGAGCGGGCAATTCGCTGCCGATGGAACGATGCTGCCTAGTCGTCGACCACGACGCGAGACGCTTTGAAGCCGAGTTGCTCCAAGCGCCGGGCCTGTGCATCAGCGCTAGCGGCACCGGCGAGCGGACCAACTCTGACGCGATGAATGCTGTTGCCCCTAACGTTCACGGTGTCGATGCCTACCGGTTCAATCCTGGCCGATTTGAGTGCCGCCGCGACGCGCTCGGCATTGTCACGGCTACCGAACGAGCCCACCTGCAGATACTGCCGCGCCTCGTCAAATGCGGGCTTTGTTGCCGCCGGCCTGGCCTTCGCAGCGCGTGCCTGCGTCGGCGCCTCGACGACGCCAGCACGGCGATCGGGATGCTCGGGATCGATCGCCTGCACTTCGACAAGCCCCGTCCCCTTCGGCCAGATGCCAATGCGAACGGCGGCGGCGTAGGACAGGTCGATCAATCGATTCTCGTGAAAAGGACCGCGATCATTGATGCGGACAATCACACTCTTGCCGTTGGATAGATTGGTCACCCGCGCATAGCTCGGCAATGGCAGCGACTTGTGCGCGGCGCTGAACAGATGCATGTCGTAGGGCTCCATGCTCGAGGTCATGTAACCGTGAAACTTGTTGCCGTACCACGACGAGATACCGCGTTCGACGTAGCCGATCGGGCTGTCGAGCACGCGATAGGTTTTTCCGAGTACGGAATACGACGATTTATTCCCGTAGCGCGAACGCGCTTCGCTCTTCGGAACCGGTTCGATCAGCTTGGCGACTTCGCTGGGCGGAAACGACGACCCGCTGTCCTTCGCATCCTTGTAACGTTGTGATTGTGACTTGCTGACATCGTCGCGCGGTCGCTTGGAAGGTGCAGACTTCGGGCGACCGGGTTGCGCCGTTGTCGCTGTCGCAGGCGCTGTCACAGTCGCTGAACCACGCTGCGGTTTCTTCGGCTTGCTCGCGCAACCCGCGACGAGCAGCAATGCCATCAATGCCGCGAACCACATCGTCGTCATGATGCGCGAAGTCCTTCGCGCTCCCTTCGGGCCATCCGCGTTGCGGATGTTCGCTACGGCCTCCTGCCTTCGCAGTCTCGCGAAAGCGGGGACCCATTTTGATTCTGCTGTCGATGTAGTGTCGAGCCGAAGATTAAAATGGCTGACTCGCGAAATCCTTCGCTCGCCCTTCGGGCCATCTGCGACGCGGATGTTCGCTTCGGCATCCTGCCTTCGCAGTCCCGCTTTCTCGGGAATGACAAGGTCTTTCTCCATGCCTTACTTCGCTGACGCAACACCTGCCGTAATTTCGCCGGCGAGTTGCCACACCGCCATCGAATACAGGGCGCTTCGGTTGTAACGAGATATCACGTAGAAATTCTTGAACGTAATCCAACGTTCCGGACCGTGTTCGCCTTCCATTGTCAGCAAGGTCGCGGGTCGTTCGGCATCGGCGTGTTCCAGCGGTGAATAGCCCCAGGCCTCCAGCTGCTGCACCGTGCTGTTGGCTTCGAGATTTTCCGGTTTGTACTCCGTCGCGGTGTCACTGGCGATGGCGCGCACGGCGACCGGCTGGTCCTTCTCCCAGCCATGCCCGGCGAAATAGCTGGCCACGCTGGCGGTGATGTCGGGCATCGAATTCCACAAGTCGATGCTGTCATCGCCATCGTAGGAAACGGCGAAGTTGGCAATGCTGGACGGCATGAACTGGCCCAATCCCATGGCGCCTGCGTACGAGCCTTTCAACTCGTCAAGCGGGTACGCCAGGTGCTTGCCGTTGAGCAGGAACAGCTCGCGCAATTCCGCGCGAAAGAAGGTGGCGCGCTTGGGGTAATAAAACGCCAACGTGCTCAGCGCATCGATGACACGGTAGCTCCCGATGTTTTTCCCGTAGCTGGTTTCGACACCGATGATCGCGGCGATGATGCCGACCGGCACGCCGTATTCCGCGCTCACCCTGTCGAGCAGCTCGCGGTTGGCGTTGACGAAGGCGATGCCGTCATTGACGCGCGTGTCGGTCAGGAAGATCGGCCGGTAGTCCTTCCAGGCCTTGCCCTCGGCGGGGCGTGAAATCGCATCGAGAATGCTCTGGCGCTTTTCCGCGCCTGCCAGCACAGCCAGGACATCGGCTTCCTTCAGACCATCCTCGCGAGCCAGTTGCGCGGCGAATTCGAGGACGGCAGGATCGACCGGTGGGTCGGCCGTTTTCACGGCGGGCGACGCGGCGATCGCAGTCAGCGGGATAAGCAGCGCGAGCAGCGCTGGCAACGAAGAACGATGCAAAGGATTCAAGGGCAGCACCTTCCGGGAAAGGTTCTACTCTACCAGCCGACCACGGGGATCAGCGATCTTTCAGCGCAATCGTATCGAGTGCACATGGCTGCATGATCGCGGTTCGGCGCGCCGGATCGGACGGCATGTTGAACGGAAAAATCAGCCAGCTGAAGATGCGGTCGCGGCCCATGTTGTCGACGGTTGGATTGAAGCGGATGTGTTGACCCATGCTCTCGGCGATGCCGCGTAACTGGCTTTCCG
The DNA here is from genome assembly GCA_043752325.1 of Rhodanobacteraceae bacterium. Lineage (GTDB taxonomy): Bacteria > Pseudomonadota > Gammaproteobacteria > Xanthomonadales > Rhodanobacteraceae > Dokdonella. The sequence continues at coordinate 4,221 of JAYUYW010000101.1, forward strand.
GCACCACCTTCTGCACCTTCACGTTGCTGGTGCTGCCATCGCTTTCGACGGTGAACGACACCGCCGCGCACGTGGCCTGCGCAATGCCGCGCGCCATGTTCGGCACGTCCGCTACGACCGAACTATTGTCCAGCGCCCAGTAGTGAGCAAGCCGCTCCGGCTTCACCGCCTTCGGGCCATCCTCGATCTTCTGCGCGAACGCGACCGGTGCGCCAGCACAAGAGACGGCAATGAAAACGTAACGGGAAATCAGCTTGAAGTTCGACATGGGCGTGTTTCCATTGGCAGGCGAGTGACGCAGCGATGCGTACCGTACATCAACGCGAACCAATCGATGCTGACGGTACGATCGCAATTCCAAGAACGAAGTCAGGTTCACTTCCCGAATTCAGGGATCAATCGAGCTGGCCGATGCGCAGCCCGTACGCCCGCGAAGCGCCGGGTCTTGGCCTCGACCATTGCGCGGAAGTCATCGCAACCATAGGCGCGCTGTTGCTGAAGGTAGGCTTGGATTGCGGCCAGGTCCTCTCAGTTAACAGCGTCGCGCAGGATCGCGCGATAGGCGTCGCCGTGATCCTTCTTGGTCGCACCCAGCGCGTGTTGTATCGGGTGCAGCCTGAGCAGCGGGTCCTCGCGCATTCCGCACAGCGCGGCGCAGCTGGACCACGGGAACACTGTCGGATCATCAGTCATGCGCGCACGTACAGGATTCAAGTCGATGTAGCGCGCGCAACGCACGAAATAGTCTGCGCCCGCGACAAGACAACATTTGTAGCGACCCTCCCACAACGTGCCGGTCCGCCTGTGGCGCGCGTTGAATTGAGCGACGTAGTTGCGACCCCGCATCTTCATCCTTCGTCCAACGGCACCCATTTCCGGCGGCGTGACAAGCAGATGCGCGTGATTGTCCATCAGTGCGCAGGCGTGCATTTGTACATCAGTGGCGGGCAGCGCCTCGCCGAGCAGGTGAAGGTAGCGCGCGGTCCCCGTCATCCAGAAAGCAAGGCAGGCAGTTGTTGCCGCGCTGCACGAAGTGCTGAGTGATTCCGGGCAAGTCCATGCGGGGTTGGCAGGCCATGGACGCATGATCGCGCCCGTCGCGACGGCGCGAATATGCTGAACCGCCCCGCCGCGCGTAGGATAATTGCCTTTTTTTGCGTAGGAAGTGAACCTGAGGTTCATAACGGAGATACGAGCTTTGGCAATTCTATCGGTAGGCACGAACGGCTTGAGCTCCTTCCCGCGTGGCGTGGCATTCGACTTGCTGCTAATTGGCATCGTGGCGCCCCTTGCGGCAGTGCTGTGTCTGTCGGGATGGGGTACGGCCTTTCCTCTCGGCTCGGACGGCGTAATGCCGTACATCATGTTCGACGACTTCTTCAAGCACGGAGGACGTCCAACCGCCTGGGTTTACCCGATAGCGCCCTATTGGTTTCCAGACACGGCTTTGGCGTGGGCGATCCGCTGCTTCACCTCTGACATCTTTTCTTGCATATTCGCCTACGCGGTCGTCCAGTCTGCATTGTTCCTGCTGCTGATGCGGTGGATATTCTCGTGCATCGCCGAGAACGACAGATCAAGTCCAGCGAGAGTCATGTGGTTGTTGTGGCTTCTCGGATGGACGGCAATGGCTTCTTTCAGCGCGCGGGATCCCGTGAGCTGGTATGGATGGCTTTATCGATACATTTTCTATCCAAATATCCATTCGGGGACTCTGCTCGTCACGTTACTTGCCATCGGCGTGTGGATCAAGGCGGGTGCTGCGCAGGACGTCCGAGGCACCATCGCACTATCTCTGCTGTGTTTCGTGGCGCTGATTTCCGATCAGGCCTTCGCTCTCTGGTTCATCGTTCCGGCGTGCGCTGCTTTGCTCGTACCAGGGCAAGTATCGCGCTGGCACTGGCGCTGGCTTGCTGTTGGATCCATGGCATCCGCTTTCATTGCCTATCGCATTTTCCGATATCTCGCGCCGTCGACATTTTTTGGCCTTGAGCTGGCGCCAGAACCGAATTTGGCCCAATCCAGCATAGAAACCATCGTTGCCGATTTGTGGCAGTTGCTATCCCATGATTGGGTATTTTCGCTCTATGAGGGGGCAGTGCTGGCGACGCTGGCATATTTATTATATGCATCGTGGCGTACGAGGAAGACGGCCATATCATCGGATATGACGTTTCGTCTATCTGCGCTCCTGTGCGTGTCAATTGTTCTTCCTATCGTCGCATCGGTAGTGTTAGGCCGCC